>NZ_JBEOVG010000128.1:0-21718 GCF_040295345.1 Actinosynnema sp. NPDC002837 | reverse complement strand
GCCGGACAGCGTGGTCCGGCCGCGCGGGAAGTCGAAGCGGCGCGTGCGCCTACCGGTCGAGCCTTTCGCGCACGCGCTCAGGCGGGCCGGTCCGGTGGGTGGGGACCACCACTCACCGGGCCGGTTCGCTCACGGGCAGGTCTTCCAGGCGAAGTGGTAAGTCGTCTCGACGCTGCCGTCCGTGGAGTCCATGGACATGAAGCTGGTGGTCGTCGTCGTGTCGGACGACCCGGCGCTCACCCGCAACTCCGTGTTGATGTTGAACAGCCGTTGCTCGCCGCACGGGTGGTAGACGATCGCGGCGAGTTCGGTGGTGTCGGTGGCCTGCCAGTCGTCGCTGAACGGTCCCGCGTAGCTGTGGCTCCGGTACGCCGTCGGCGACATGCCCTGGAAGTAGTAGTTGGCCCGTTCCAGACCGGTCGCGCCCCGCTCGAGGTGGGCGAAGCCGCGATAGTCGGTTTGCGCGATGCCGTAGGTGAACCCCTGTGGGATGTTCAGCCTCAGGTTGAGCTGGCAGTTCTTCCGGAAATCGGTGGGCAGCGCGCCTACGCCCACCTGCGCCATGAACTGGCTGTAGGTGACGGTGAACGCCTTGTTGTCCGGAGAGACCGCCACGGCCGCGGTACCGGCCGGGCATCCGGATCCGTTGACGGTCACCACGTCGATGGTCATGTGATCCGGCGGCGGGGTGGTGTTCGGCGCCCCGCCGGGAGGAATGATGATCACCGCCGCCGCCATGGTGACGGCCGCCACGAAATTGAACATGCAGCACCTTCCGACTCGTCATTGAGCACGGTATCGGCGGCGAATTGACGCAAGTCCCTTGCCCGGTCACCGGTCGGGCCGTCCTAGCACCGCTTCCACGAGAAGTGGTACGTGGTGCTCACGTTGCTGTCGGTCGAGTCCATCACCATGAAACTGGTGCCGGTCGACGTGCCCGCGGTGACCCGGAGTTCGGTGTTGATGTTGAACATCCGCTGTTCGCCGCACGGCGCGTAGACGATCGCGTCCCATTCCGTGGCGTCCGTCGCCTGCCAGTTGTCGCTGTAGGGCCCGGCGTAGGAATGGCTCTTGCGGGCAGTCGGAGACATGCCCTGGAAGTAGTAGTTGCCCTGCTCCATGCCCACCGCGCCGCGCTGGAGGTGCGCGAACCCGCGGTAGTCGGCCCTGGCGATGCCGTAGGTGAAGCCCTGGGGGTAGTTCAGCTCCAGCGCGAGCTGGCAGTTCTTCCGGAAGTCCGTCGGCTCGGAGTCGGCGCCGGCCTGCGCCAGGAAACTGCTGTAGGTGACGGTGAAGGCGGTGCGGTCGGGCGAGGCGGCGACCGCCGCGGTGCCGGCCGGGCAACCGGATCCGTTCACGGTCCTGACCTGGACCGTGACGTATTCGGGCGCGGTCTCGACCGTTGTTTCACCGGAGGGGGAGAGCGCGGACAGGGTCAATGCAGCCGCGGCCACTAAGGTCAGCATGAACGGCCTTTCTCCTGCGGGTTGACGTGCGGTGTGACGGCGGTTACAGGACCGTAGCGCAACGTCGCCGGAGCACTGCTCCTCCATTAGAGTGGAACCGCTCCCAGATATTGGGACAAATGTTTTCCCGCAGAAATGGCCAAGACTTTTCCAGCCGACCGGGCATACCGACGCCGTGAATTCGACGACGACCGCGGGCGATCCGCACGGCGTTCGTTGAAATCGCGACGAAATTGCGAAAAACCGCGTCTCGACCGGACTACCTCGGACGGGCGGCGGCCACTCGTCGGAGCAATTGCACCATCTGCGCGCGCTCGTCGGGGTCCAGCACGGCGAACCAGCGCGCCTCGCGCGCGTTCTGGTGCGGGAAGACCCGCGCCACCGCCGAGCGGCCCTCCTCGGTGAGCGCGACGAACACCACGCGCCGGTCCTGGCCGTCCCTGGTCCGCTCGACCAGCCCGGCCCGCTCCAGCGTGTTGATCAGGTTGGACATCGCCGACCTGGTCGTGCCGGACAGGTCGGCCAGCCGCGCGGGCTGGGTCGGGCCCAGGATCCACAGCTTGAACATCAACCGGAACCCAGGCATGGTCCAGCCCTGCTCGCGGTGCACCAGCGCCTCGTAGTCGTTGATCATCACGTACGCCAGGTGCAACACGTTGTACGAGAGGCCGAACGCGTCCGCGTCGCCTCCCAACTCGGCGATCCGGTGCCGGGCGAACCGCTCGTACTCCTGCTCCGTCACCACGTCGGCGGCGACGGGAACCTCCTGCTCTGCCACCCGCCGATCCTCCCAGGGCGACCCGGCCGAAGGCACCGGAATGCGGCACACTGGCCGACGTGATCGGGACGAGGCGGTTCGCCATCACGGCCGCGGTCGTGGTGGCGCTGGCCACCGCCGCGTCCGTGGCCGCGAGCTTCGACCTCGTCAAGGGCGAGGGCGCGGTGGTCCTCGACGACCTCGCCCAGCTCGCCACCGGTCTGTTCGCCACCGGTTGCTGCTGGTGGACGGCGCGCCGGGCGACCGGGCCGGACCGCCGCTGGCGGCTGGCGATGGGGTTCGGCATGGCGGGCTGGTCCACCGGCCAGGCGTTGTGGACGTGGTACCAGCTGGTCGAGCGGCGCGCCGTGCCGTCGCCGTCGCCGGCGGACGCCGGGTACCTCAGCATCGTGCCGTTCGCGTTCGTCGCGCTGCTCGTGATCGGCAACTTCCGCCGGTCGGACTCCCCCGACGCGCTGCTGGACCGCCGGTCCCGCAGCGCCCGGCTGGTGCTGCTGCTGGACGGCCTGATCGTGGTCGGGTCGTTGTTCGTGCTGACCTGGACCACGTCGCTCGGCGGGCTGGTCGCGGCCGGGAACCCGGGTTCGGCGGCGTTCCTGGTGGCCATCGCCTACCCGGTGACGGACCTGGTGCTGCTGGTGATCGTGGTGGTGCTGAGCGCGGACCGCAAGGTCGTGCTGCGACCGCAGCTGCGGTTGCTCGGCCTCGGCCTGGTGGCGCTGGCCGCGTCCGACTTCGCGTTCGCCTACCTGGTCAGCATCCAGGCGCCGGAGGTGCCGCCGCTGGCCAACGCCGGGTTCGTGGTGGGACCGGCGCTGATCGCGTTGGCGGCGCTGGCGCCCGTGCCGTCGCCGTCGACCGGCCCGAGCCGCAACCGGCGGCCGTGGCAGTGGGCCTACCTGCTGATGCCGTACGTGCCCTTACTGGTCAGCAGCGTGCTGGTGCTGCGGCGCACGATCATCGGCGACCTCGGGCCGTTGGACGCGGTGGAGATCGGCTGCGGCTTCACGGTGTTCGTCGCGGTGATTTTGCGGCAGCTGGTGACCCTTGTGGACAACACGAAGCTCGTTCTGCTGCTGCGCGAGTCCGAGCGCACCCTGACGCACCAGGCGCACCACGACCCGTTGACCGGGCTGGCCAACCGGGCGCTGTTCGAGCGCAGGCTGGACGAGGCGATGGCCGAGCACCACCGCGACGGCAGGCCGTTCGGGCTGCTGTTCGTGGACCTGGACGACTTCAAGGCGGTCAACGACGTCTCCGGCCACGCGCACGGTGACGCGTTGCTCGAACGGGTGGCGCAGCGGCTGCGGCAGTGCGTCCGCGACACCGACGTGGTGGCCAGGCTCGGCGGTGACGAGTTCGGCGTCCTGGTCGAAGGGCTGGAGGAGCCGGAGAAGGTGGCGTTCCGGATCCTCGACGCGCTCGGCGAGGAGATCAGCGCGTCGGTCGGCGTGGTGATCTGCGCCGACCACGACCCCGAGGCCACCGCCGCGACCGTCCTCAGCCGTGCGGACAAGGCCATGTACGAGGCGAAGCGCGACGGTGGCCGGGGTCTGGTCATCCACTCGTAGGGCCGGCCGCGTCGACCCGGTGGAGCGAGGTCCGCGTCAGCCGACCAGGTCGGGGTCCGACCACCACTGCACGGCGTACTGGCGGCCCGCGGGCTCGACCCGGTAGCCCGCGGCGGGGCGGAAGCCGGGTTCGTTGAAGCAGATGCCCAGCGACAGCACCATCACGTTCTCCGGGCCGAAGGCGTCGTCGACGTCGGGGTTGACGCCGTACAGCTTGGTGACGTCACGGCTGAGCCCGGAGCGGAACGAGGTCCACGGCTGTTTGGGCGACTGGCACTTCAACTCGGTGATGATGACCGGCGCGGTGTCCGCGACGGCGGGGCTGAGCGCGTTGAACACGAGATCGGCGCGGGCCTGGGGGGTCTCGAAAACCGGGACCGCGCCCTCACCGGTCGGGATGAAGTTGGCTTCCGTCAGGACGTCGAGCGGATTGTTGTTGCGGAGCCGCAGTTTCAGCTCGGCCTGCAACCACAGCGCGAACTGGTTGCGGGCCCAGCCTTCCCAGCCGCCCGCGAACACCGAGAGCGCCTCGATTGTCGGCTGGTCCGCTTGGATCCAGCCGACCAGGGCCTTGATGACGTCGACCGGGCCGATGGTGTTGTAAGCCATGGGTGAACTCCTGGGGAGAGGGAGGAGAGGAAGGGGCGCGGAGCGCGCCGGGGAAGTCGCGCTCCGCGCCCGGGACGACGGGCCGGTGTGGTGGGGGCACCCGGGCTGTCGAGCGGGGCGGGTCGTGGGCGCCACCGGACCTCGACCCCGTCGTCCTCCGCGATGCGCCGGAGGGGCGTCCGGGCGCACGGGTCATCGGGGACCGGGGAGAGGTCCGGTCACCGGTGCGGTCAGGCGGCGACCGGCTGCATGCCGGTGCTGATCGACCACGTGTTGTCCGCCTGCAGCACCGCGGTCATGTCGAAGCCCGCGTTGTACTGCAGCTCGACGGAGTTGCTGATCTGCTCGATGTCGAGCACCTCGCCGTGGACGTAGGTGCCCGCGGTGAGCCAGTAACTGGGGTGCGGGGTGAAGACGAGGTTCTCGTTGGGCTGCGCCTGCACCGCGAACACGCCGGAGTTCGACATGCCGATGCCGACCGCCGCGCCGTCCGCCGGCACCGTCGGCAGTTCCCGGACGTAGAGGCTGCCGAGCTCCGGGACGCCGAACGCCTTTCCTGGCACGAACCGGTGCGCGCCGTCGGTGTAGTCGAACAGGATCTGGTTCGCGGTGAGGTCCTGCGGGTTGGCCCGGCGGACCTCCTGCGCGCGGAACCGCGTGCCCGGCTTCAACGAGCCCGTGTAGGACCAGACGAAGCAGTAGTCGAGGGTCCACTCGAAGGTCACGGTGGTGTTCGGCCACGCCGGCGCGGTCAGCCAGGCGAGCGACATGGCGTTGCGCACGCCGAGGTCCACGGGCTGCTGGTACACGCAGAGGTCTTGGAACTGGGTAGATTCATTGCGGACCGTCAGGGAGTACTGGGTTGGCATGGCAGCACAACTCCTTCACGAGGAGACGATTCGGATAAATTCGAACCACGGCGCGGAATAGTCGGCGCAGTGCGATCGGTCGCGGGCCGGTCGATCCCACCGCGTTCCTCCGGGCTCGGAACGGTCGGCCGATCAACGCATTCGGAAACTTTTCGATTCACTTTGCCGGTCCGTCCGACAAAACCAGTACACGCCGGCGAACGCAGGGCGTCAAGCGACCGGCCTTCACCCGATACGTCGACGTCGCATTCACCTGACTTGGCCACCGGAAGCGCCGGGCGCGCCTTTTCGCAACGTGAAAACGCCGGGCGATCCGTAACGAAAGTCGCGCGAATTGAATTGCCAGCAGTGTCGGAAGGAGTTCGCCGCGCGGACCACCGGAAGGCCCCGTCGGTACTGCTCGTCGGCGTGCCGGCAGCGCGCGTTCCGGGCCAGGCGGGTCACCGAGCGGTCGGCCGTGGCGCTGCCCGGGCAGGTGGAGGCGCTCGCGGTCGAGCTCCGGGACAACGCCGAGGTCATCCGCTTCCTGGCGCGCGGCTGGACCCCGGTGGAGCCTGGGACGTCCCTGAGCGACCTGATCGAGGCCACCGCGGACCTCGCGGAGCGGTTACGGGAACTGGGCGGTCGCCTGGCCGACGCGCCGTCCGGGCACGGGTGACGCAACGCGCGACGCAACCCCGTGAGCGGGACCGCCCGCGAGTGACCCCCGAAGGCCTGGCGACGACCGTTGGAGGACGCGGGCGCTACCCGGTCCGGTCCCCGAGCCCGCGGTCGGCCGGTGCTCCCGGGCAGGACGGGCAGGTCGGGCGAGAGGTCCGACCAGGGTCGTCCGCGCCCGGCGGCTGTCGAGCAAGCCCCACCACAGGCCTGTGACCAGCCACTTCAACGCCACCCCAGTTTTCCGCAAGCGCCCGCGGGCATGCTCGGGCTTGCCGGGCGGACGTCAGGGGAGCGTTCGACCGGAGGCGGAGCCGGTCGAGGCACGGCGGCCCCCAGACCGCCTGCCTCCCGGCTCCGTCCCGTTCGCCCACGGGCCGCGCGGCGGTCCGGTCGTCAAGCCGGCAGCCCGGCCCAGACCTCCGCCGCGACGACCCGCACCGCGGCACAGGCGTCCTCGACCGCGGCGCCGGTCGGCAGGGCCACGGTGACGAGCGCGAGTTCGCTCAACCCGTCCCCGAACGGGATGTGGGTCGTCTCCGCGCCGCACAGCACGAGCGAGGACGTGGTCAACCCCGACATCACGGTGGGTCGTCCGGCGATGTCCTCGATCTTGCTGTTCCCGCCGTTCGGTTCGGTCGGCACGCCCACCGAGTACGTGACCCGCACCCTGGGCGGTGTCGTCGTGCCGTCCGCGCTCCACCGGCACTGGTGGCCCGCCGGGTAGGCCCAGGCCCGCGAACCCGCCAGCCCGGGCAGCCGCCCGACCGTCGCGTCCGACAGCCCGCGGCACGCGTGCACCGGCCCGAGGGACTTCGCCGCGAACCGCCGGTGCTCCACGTCGCCCGCGAGCACGCGGTCCGCGACGGCGCGCACCACGACGTCGGCGACCTCGCACAGCCGGGTCGCGGCCACGTCCTCGTCCGAGTGGTTCTCGACGGTCACGTTCAGCGCCACCAGGTCCGCGAACACCAGGCCGCGCTGGCACTGCACGTCGCCGCCCCGGATCTCCACGATCCGCAGTTCCTTGTACGGCACCAAGGGCCCGTCGAACACGGCCTCGTGCAGCACCCGGTCGAGGCCGCCCGCCAGCACGTCGAGCACCGCGCCGCCCGTGGACACCTTGAGCAGGCAGTGGTCGAAGGACTCGACCGGCGCCACCGAAGCCTCGCCGAACGCGGCCAGGTCCGCCGGCTCCACCTGCCCGCACGGGTCGACCGACGCCAGGTCGCCGAGCAGCACCTCGGCGGTGCGCGGGGGAGGTTCGGGGAACGTCGGGTCCGGCACCGGCACGGCGGTCCCGGTCACGGTGGCGCCGCACCCGACGAGCAGTGCCGATAACAGGACGACGCCAAGCGCTCTCGCCATGGCGGAAGGGTAGGCGACGATCGTCCTCGCACGACACGGTTTCACCCGAGCGCCCTGCGGTTCGAGCCACCCGCGATCGGCCGACCGGAGGCCGCGGCTCGGACGTTCGCCGGCACCGGATCCCGTTGGGCGACACCGGTTTCGAGCACCGCAGCGACATCCCCGGCCACGCCGGTCACGAGGTCGGCCTCGACGCGGACCTCCGGACGATCCGCGCCGCCGCGCCCGGCCGCGTGAAGCCCGCGGCGCCGACCCGAGGCACGCTCACCTGTTTGCCGCCGGCGTGATCAGGGCATTCGGAACTGTCCCGCTCACGCGACCGGAGGTACGAGGTGTCACCCTCGGCAGGCGAGAACGTGCTGGCCGACCGCTACCGGCTGATCGAGCCGATCGGGATCGGCGGCATGGCCGAAGTGCACCGGGCCTGGGACACCGTGCTGCGGCGGCACGTCGCGGTGAAGCTGGTGCAGCCCGGTTTCGACCCGGAGGCCGCCCGGCGGTTCGACAACGAGGTCCACCTCCTGGCCGGGCTCACGCACCCCGCGCTGGTGTCGGTCTACGACGCCGACACCACGGCGCCGACGCCGTTCGTCGTGCTGCGGTTGGTCGAGGGCCGGACCCTGCACGACCGCCTGCTCCTCGGGCCGCTGCCGCTGGACGAGGTGCGCCGGCTGGGCGCCCGGCTGGCCGACGCGTTGGCGCACGTGCACGCGCACGGCCTCGTGCACCGCGACGTGAAGCCGGCGAACATCCTGCTCGACCACGAGGACGACGCCTACCTGGCGGACTTCGGCCTGGCCCACTTGACCGGCGCCACCCGGCTGACCCGGACCGACCAGCTCGTCGGCACCGCCGCGTACCTCGCGCCCGAGCAGGTGCTCGGCCAGGAGATCGACCACCCGGCCGACGTCTACGCCCTGGGGCTGGTGCTCCTGGAGTGCCTGACGGGTCGGCGCGAGTACGAGGGCGGTGAGGTGGAGGCCGCGGTCGCCCGGCTGCACCGACCTCCGGTGATCCCCGAAGACCTGCCCGCCGACGTCCGCGACCTGGTGGCGCGGATGACCACCGCCGCACCGGACGACCGGCCCACCGCGCACGACTGCGCGCGGGTCCTGGCGGGCGCGGTCGTCCTACCGCCCGACGTCGGGGCCGAGGCGGACACCGAAGAACTCCCGCGCGCGGTGACGCGCCCCTCGTGGCGGGTGCTCGTCGCCTCGGCGGGCGCGCTGGTCGGCGCGTTCATGATCACGATGGCCGCGCTCCCGGGCGACCGACCGGCGGACGACCCGCCGCCCGGGCCCACGACGCGGCAGGCGGCGCCCGCGACGGCGGGCTCGTCGGACGTGCCGCGGGACCAGGCCGAGCCCCGGTTCATCGTCACACCGCAGGCCACGGGCGCCGCGCCGTCGACCACTCCCCCGCCGACGACGGCCCCGGCCGCCAACCCGCCGGCCGGGAACCCGGCGCAACCCGCGGCCGGGCCGACCGACGACACCGCGGAGCCCGTCGTCACCACCACCGCCCCGCCGACCTCGGCCCCGCCGACCACCACGTCCCCGAGCCCGGACCCCGAACCGGAACCGTCGGTCCAGCCGACCGAGACGGGAGCTGACGGCGTGCCCGGCGAGGAATGAGCAGTGGTCGCGACTCTGGGTCATCGCTTGCGTGCGGACCGTGTCGACTCCTGAGAACTCGCCGGGTCCGGCCGAGCGGCCGGCGCGGCGCTGGGCGTTGCCGACCACCTGAGCCAGGGGCCGAGTCGGTCGGCGCCGACCCGCGCCGGACCCTGCGGCTGCCGGCCACGCGCGGCGTCTTCGCCGAGGGCGTCCCGGTGACGTGAGGACGTCCCGGCTCAGGGGTGCACGCCCGGCCCGTGGTCGCCCTCTTCGGCGTGCGCGAGAGGGGTCGGGCTGAGCGTGGTCTCGTCCTCACCCTCCTCCAGCAGCGTGGCCGCCGGGCCGACCACCCGCGGGTCCGGCTCACCGACCACCTCGGGGTCCTTGTCGGTGTAGTCGACGCGCGCCAGCACGCTGCGCATGGCCTCAAGCCGGGCCCGCTTCTTGTCGTTGCTCTTCACCACGGTCCACGGCGCGGCGTGGGTGTCGGTGGCCCGGAACATGGCCACCTTCGCCGCGGTGTAGGCGTCCCACCGGTCGAGCGACCTGATGTCGTTCGGGCTGAGCTTCCACTGCCGGACCGGGTCGACCTGCCGGATCAAGAACCGCGTCCGCTGCTCCGCCCGTGACACCGAGAACCACAGCTTGACCAGCGCGATCCCGTCGTCCACCAGCATCCGCTCGAACGTCGGCGCCTGCCGCATGAAGCGCTCGTACTGCTCGTCGGTGCAGTAGCCCATCACCCGCTCGACGCCGGCGCGGTTGTACCAGGACCGGTCGAACAGCACGATCTCCCCCGCGGTCGGCAGGTGGGCGACGTACCGCTGGAAGTACCACTCGCCCTGCTCGCGCTCCGTCGGCTTGCTCAACGCCACCACCCGCGCCCCGCGCGGGTTGAGGTGCTCGGTGAACCGCTTGATGGTGCCGCCCTTGCCCGCCGCGTCACGTCCCTCGAACACGACGACCATCCGCGCGCCCGTGTCCTTGATCCAGTACTGCAGCTTGAGCAGCTCGATCTGGAGCAGGCGCTTGGACAGCTCGTACTCCTCGCGCGTCAGCCGCGTCGGGTACGGGTAGTTCTCCCGCCAGGTGTCGATCTCCGTGCCGTCGGGGTGCCGCAGCACGGGGTCGTCGCCGTCCTCGTAGTCCACCACGAGGTCGTCCACGCGCAGGCCGGGGAAGAGGTCGCCGAGGTCGAGCACGCTGTCCACCGGTTCGGCGTACCCGGCGGCGGTTCGCCGAAACCTGCCGGTCACGCGGGTCGCGCCGCAGGAGCGCGACCCGCGTGGGCGTTACAGCAGCGTGGCGATCTGAGCGGCGACCAGGTCGATCCGGACGCCCTGGTTCGGGCAGCCGCCGTAGTGGTGCAGGCCGATCACCTTGTGCGTGCTCCGGGACAGCACCGGGGAGCCCGACGAGCCGCCCTCGGTGTCGCACCGGTAGGCGATGTCGGACTGCGACGAGCTGCCGTTCACCCGGACGGCGGACACGGCGCAGTAGCCGCCGCCGTTCTGGTCGTCACGCAGGGAGAGCTTCTTGAGCTTGCCCGCCGGGTGGCCGACGATGTACATCTCCTCGCCGACCGCCGGCACCCGCGCGTCCAGCTCCAGGTAGCCGAACGAGGCCAGCGACGCGAAGTTCGTGACGCTGAACAGCGTGTAGTCCAACGCCGCGCTGGTCTTGAGCACCGACGACACCAGCACCTTCGTGACGGTCGCGCTGGCCGTGCCGCCGCAGGTCGGGCACTGGTAGTTGAACCACACCTCGATCCCGGTGCCGCTGGTGAAGCAGTGGTTGTTGGTCAGCATCCGGTTGTTCGCGCCGACCCGCCAAGCCGTGCACAGCGAGCCGCCGTTGCGCAGGAGCTTCGCCACCGCCTTGGTCCGGCCGAACTCGGTGGGGTTGCTCGTCTGGTAGCAGACGGCGTCGCGGTAGTCGTTCGTGCCGCAGATGCTCTTGGGCGCCAGGTCCGCCGCCG
Source organism: Actinosynnema sp. NPDC002837 (assembly GCF_040295345.1). Lineage (NCBI taxonomy): Bacteria > Bacillati > Actinomycetota > Actinomycetes > Pseudonocardiales > Pseudonocardiaceae > Actinosynnema > Actinosynnema sp. NPDC002837. The sequence goes on along the minus strand of NZ_JBEOVG010000128.1, from coordinate 10,806 downwards.
CGGCCAGCTCGGCGTCGGTGTACCCGCGGGTGATCTTGTCGAGCCGCACCCGGCTGGCCGGGTGCGCCGGTCCGCCGTCCCGGCCGCGCAGGCTGATCACGGCCCGGTCGCCGGTGACCGACATGGCCCAGAAGCCGGTGCCGTCCACGGTGGCGGTGCCCGACGCCGCGACGTCGGCGGTGTAGCGGTAGGACTCGGCGCCCGCCGGGTCGGACACCGTGAGCACGTCGCCCGCGACCAGGCGCAGGCCGGTGAAGTGGGTCTTGAGGTACCACGAGCCGGGTCGTTCGAGGGTCGTGGTCTGGTTCCGGCCGCCGAGGACGGTCGAGACGACCTCGTCCTCGCCGACCTTCTGGGTCTGTTCGACGAGGTCAGGCGCCGGCGCCGCGGTCGCGATCCCGCTTGTCAGCGGGATCGCGAGGAGGGCGGCAGCGAGGAGTTGCAGGGTTCTCCGCACTGGTTCACCTCACATCTGGAGCAGGGATGGGTGACACCTCGATGCTGCTCCTCGGAACGTGGGGTGTCAGCCCTCCGAAGGTCGGGTAAAGCAGGCTGTCCACTTAGGACAGTGCGAAGCAATCGGGAGTCGGCCGATCCATCGCGGGGGCGGATGTTGACCGTCCTCTGTGGACTCTACGAGCCGCGCCTACCGACGGGTAACATATCGTCGGCATATCGAGAACCGCATACGCGCCGGCAACGCCGCGCCGTCTTGACTGACGGCATGACCGACAGCGAACCGGCACGGACGGCGGCCCGTCACACCCGATCGCCGGTGTCCTGGTCCTCGTCGGCCGGTCCGACGACGGGGATCACGGTGTACGGCTGCGAGCCGGACGAGGCCGCCCTGTTCCGGGAGATGGCGCCCCGCTTCGGCGTCGTGCCGACCATCACCCCCGACCCGGTCTCCACCGCCACCGTCGCGCTGGCCTCCGGGAACCGCTGCGTCAGCGTCGGGCACAAGACCCGGATCACGAATCCCACGCTGCTCGCGCTCAGCCGGGCCGGCGTGGAGTACGTCTCCACCAGGAGCATCGGGTACGACCACCTCGACGTCGACTACGCCGAACGCGTCGGCATCACCGTCGGGAACGTCGCTTACTCGCCCGACAGCGTCGCCGACTACACGGTGATGCTGATGCTGATGGTGCTGCGGAACGCGAAGTCCCTCATCAGGCGTGCCGACGCCCACGACTACCGGTTGCCCGACGTGCGCGGGAAGGAACTGCGCGACCTGACCGTCGGGGTGGTCGGCACCGGCCGCATCGGCGCCGCCGTCATCGATCGGCTGTGGGGCTTCGGCTGCCAGAAGCTGGCCCACGACATCCGGCCCCGGACCTCCGCCGAGTACGTGCCCCTCGACGAACTGCTCCAGCAGAGCGACATCGTCACGCTCCACACCCCGCTCACCGCCGACACGCACCACCTGTTGGACCGCCGGCGCATCGGGCAGATGAAGCACGGCGCGTTCGTCGTCAACACCGGGCGAGGTGGGCTCATCGACACCGAGGCCCTCGTGCCGGCGTTGGCCAGCGGCCGGTTGGGCGGCGCCGCGCTGGACGTCCTCGAAGGAGAGGAAGGGATCTTCTACGCCGACTGCCGCGACCGGCCCCTCGCCGGCACCCCGCTGTCGCGGCTGCAACAACTCCCGAACGTGCTGATCAGCCCGCACACCGCCTACTACACCGACCACGCCTTGAGCGACACGGTGGCGAACTCCCTCGCCGGCTGTCGCGACTTCGACCGCAGAAAGCAGCACTGGATATGAAGATCGGAATCCTGTTCGGCGGCCGCTCCGAGGAGCACGACGTCTCCGTCAAGTCCGCGCGGGAGGTGGCGAAGCACCTCGACCCCGGGAAGTACGAGCCGTACTACGTCGGGATCACGAAGAGCGGCTCCTGGCAGCTCTGCGACGGGCCCGACGCGGACTGGGAGGACGGCGAGTGCCGCCCGGTCGTGCTGTCACCGGACAGCGGCGTGCGCGGGTTGCTCGTGCTGGACGACGGGCAGTACAAGACGATCGGCCTGGACGTGGTGCTGCCCGTCCTGCACGGCAGGCTCGGCGAGGACGGCGCGGTGCAGGGCCTGCTGGAGCTCTCCGGCATCCCCTACGCCGGATGCGACGTCCAGAGCTCGGCCCTGTGCATGGACAAGTCCCTGACCTACCTCGTCGCGCGCGGCGCGGGGATCGCGACGCCGGACTTCCGGACCGTCCCGGCGGGCGGGCACGTCGACCCGGACCGGCTGACCTATCCCGTCTTCGTGAAGCCCGCCCGTTCGGGATCGTCGTTCGGGGTCGTCAAGGTGACCCGGGGAGAAGATCTGGTGAGCGCGGTGGAGACCGCGAGGCGGTACGACTCGAAGGTGCTGATCGAAGAGGCGGTCGTCGGCAGCGAGGTCGGCTGCGCCATCCTCGGCGACGACGGCGAGCTGATCGCCGGCGAGCCGGACCGGATCGCGCTGTCGCACGGCTTCTTCCGGATCCATCAGGAGAGCGACCCGGAAAGCGGATCCGAGAACTCGACCACGATCGTCCCGGCCGACATCCCGGCCGAGTCGCGCTCGCTCGTCCAGGAGACCGCCAAGGCCGTCTACCGCGCGCTCGGCTGCCGAGGGCTGTCACGCGTGGACATGTTCTTGAAGGAGGACGGCACCGTGGTCCTCAACGAGGTCAACACCCTGCCCGGCCTGACCTCCTACAGCCGGTACCCGAGGATGATGGCGGCCGCCGGGTTGTCGCTCGGCGACGTGATCGACCGGGTCGTGTCGTCCGCACTGGCCGGGAAAGCCCGATGAACGACGACTTCGTCTTCCTGGACGAGTTCGCGCCCGGCATCCGCTGGGACGCCAAGTACGCCACCTGGGACAACTTCACCGGCAAACCGGTGGACGGCTACCTGGCGAACCGGATCGTCGGCACGAGGGCGTTGTGCGCGGCCCTGGAACGCGCGCAGGAGAAGGCCGCGACCCTCGGCTTCGGCCTGCTCGTCTGGGACGGCTACCGCCCGCAACGCGCGGTGGACTGCTTCCTGCGCTGGTCACGGCAGCCCGAGGACGGCCGGACGAAGCCGCGGCACTACCCCCGGCTCGATCGCGCCGAGATGGTCGAGAAGGGGTACGTGGCCGCCAGGTCGGGCCACAGCCGGGGCGGCACGGTCGACCTGACGCTCTACGACTCGGCCACCGGCGAACTGGCGCCCATGGGCGGCGACCACGACTTCATGGACCCGGTCTCGCACCACGGCGCACCGGGGATCACGCAGGTCGAGGCGACGAACCGCCGGCACCTCCGTTCGATCATGGAGGACTGCGGTTTCCGCGCCTACGACTACGAGTGGTGGCACTACACCCTCGTCGACGAGCCGTACCCGGACAGCTACTTCGACTTCCCCATCACCGGCTCGACGCCGCTCGACTGCCGGTGCGGGGCGGCGCGACGGGTAGCCGCACGCTGATGCGGAGGCCACCGCCGGCCCGCGGGGTCAGGGTGAGGACGCCGTCGTGGGCCTGGGCGATGCTCTCGACGATCGCGAGGCCGAGCCCGACACCGGCGTGGTCGCTGCGCGCGCGTCGGGTGCCGCGCTGGAACGGTTCGGTGAGGGTCCTGATCAGCTGCGGCGTGAGCTGCTCACCGGTGTTCTCGACCGTGAGCAACGCCTTCTTGGCCTCGACGGCGGTCGTGACCCACACGGTGCCCTGGTCGGGCAGGTTGTGGACGATCGCGTTGTGCACCAGGTTCGTCGTCAGCTGCAGCAGCAGCGCGTGCGAGCCGGTGGTGGGGGTCAGGTCGCCGGAGGTCTCGATGGTGAGGCCGCGCCGCTCCGCGAGCGGGAGGAGCGTTTCGGCGGCCTCCTCCGCGATGAGCGACAGGTCGACGTGCTCCCGGTTGAAGGTCCGCTGGTTGGCGCGGCTGAGCAGGAGCAGCGCCTCGGTGAGGTCGATGGCCCGGCTGTTGACGAAGCGCAGGCGTTCGACGAGTTCGCCGGCGTCGCGGTCCGGGTCGTCGCGGGCGACGTCGAGGAGCGTCTGGGTGATCGCCAGCGGGGTGCGCAGCTCGTGGGACGCGTTGGCGGCGAACCGCCGCTGTTCGCCGTCGTGCGCTTCGAGCCGCGCGAGCATGGTGTCGAAGGCGTCGGCGAGTTCGCGGAACTCGTCCTGGCGGCCTTCCAGCGCGATCCGGTGGGAGAGCGATCCCGCCGCGGCCAGGCGGGTGGCGTGGGTGATGCGGGTCAGGGGCGCGAGCATGCTGCCGGCCAGCAGCCACCCGCCCAGGAGGCCGAACACCAGCAGGACCGCCATCGCCAGGCCCGCCTTCGGGACGAAGGCCTCCTCCAGAGCGGCGCGGTCGGGCACCACCGGGCCCGGCCGCCAACTCCCCGGAGGCTCGGGGTGGACGATGACCTCGGGCACGTACCGCAGCAGGAACACCCACACGACCGCGAGCAGCGAGCCACCCGCGAGCATGAGGAACCCGGCGTAGCTGAGGGTGAGCTTGAGGCGGACGCTCAACCCCGGCTGCCTATCCACGGTCGCGTCCCCCGCGCCCGGCGCCGGACGCCGGGTCGATGCGGTAGCCGACGCCGGGCACGGTGGCGATGACCCACGGTTCGCCGAGGCGCTTGCGCAGTGCCGAGACCGTGATGCGCACGGCGTTGGTGAAGGGGTCGGCGTTCTCGTCCCACGCCCGTTCCAGCAGCGCCTCGGCGCTGACGACACCGCCCTCGGCGGCCACGAGCACTTCGAGCACGGCGAACTGCTTCCTGGTCAGCGCGACGTACCGGCCGTCCCGGTAGACCTCGCGGCGGAACGGGTCCAGCCGCAGCCCCGCGATCTCGCGCACGGGCGGCCTGCTGTGCGCGCGCCGGCGGTCGAGCGCCCGGAGCCTGAGCACGAGCTCCTTGAGCTCGAACGGCTTGGTGAGGTAGTCGTCCGCGCCGAGCTCGAACCCGGAGGCCTTGTCGTCGAGCCGGTCGGCGGCGGTGAGCATCAGGATCGGCATGCCGCTGCCGGACGCGACGATGCTCTCGGCGACCTCGTCACCGGAGGGCCCGGGGATGTCGCGGTCGAGCACGGCGATGTCGTAGGAGTTGACGCCCAACAGCTCCAGCGCGGTGTCGCCGTCACCGGCGATGTCGGCGGCGATCGCTTCCAGGCGCAGCCCGTCGCGGATCGCCTCGGCCAGGTAGGGCTCGTCCTCGACGACCAAGACACGCATGCTTGCGATGCTACGGTCGGGTGCATATCGCGGGCATATCGAAAAGCTCGAACGCGCCCGCAACACCGCGTCGCCTTGATTGGGGGCATGCGCCACCTCGAATCAGCACGCACCGCGACCCGATTGCCCGCGTCACCCGCCGACCTGCGCGCCCACGGCGCCGTCCCCGACCCCGTGCCGGTCTTCGACCAGGACGTTCCGGCCGTGGCCAACCTCGATCCCGACCTGCTCGCCGCGCTGCGCCGCGCCGCGACCGACGCCGCGGCCGACGGGATCGAGTTCTCGGTGAATGGCGGTTGGCGTTCCCCGGAATACCAGGAGCGGCTATTCGACGAGGCGGTCGCGAAGCACGGCTCGGAAATGGCGGCCGCCCGCTGGGTGGCCACTCCCGAGACGTCCGCCCACGTGTCGGGGAACGCGGTCGACATCGGCCCGGCCGCGGCCAGGGCGTGGCTCGCCGAGCACGGCGCCCGGTACGGGCTGTGCCGGATCTACCGCAACGAACCGTGGCACTTCGAACTGCGCCCCGAAGCTGTCGTCCACGGCTGCCCTCCGCTGTACGCCGACCCGTCGCACGATCCCCGGATGCGGCGGTGACCGATCCGAGCCCGCGCGGGACGGCCGTCAGTGGCGCAGCCGGCCCGTGATGCCGCGGTCGTCGGTCGCCACGCCCTCGATCCTGGTCGGGTCGACGCTCCACCGGTGGGCCAGCGCCATGACGTCGTGCTCGCCCGGGATCCTCTTCCACCAGGTGTCGTCGTCCGGCGACTCGGGCCGGGTGCCGATGCCGAGCGCGGTCTCGTCCACCGTCACCTCGCCCTCGAACAGCGGCACGCCGCCGCCGTCGAAGTGGTAGGCCCGGCGCACCTCCCCGCCCGAGGCCAGCACCCAGGCGCACGTGCCCGTGGCGCGGTGGGTCTGGAAGAACTGCACGTGCCCGAGCCGCTCGCTCAACCCGGCGATCCAGTCCAGGAAGCCCGGGCTGGACGCGTCGGGCAGGCCGCGGCCCGGCACCAGCACCCAGGGACCGATCGGCGGAGCGACGAACACCGCGCCGTCGTAGGCGAGGTCGACGCCGTGCGCCCACGTCACCCGCTTGCGCCGGATCAGACCGAGCACGTCGGCCGCGGTCGCCGCGTCCGGCGCGGTGACGGCGAGCCACCAGCACTGGTAGCCGAACGGGACTGCCCGGTCCACGCCCATGCCGAAAGCCACGCCCAATCCTCGCATCCCGCACGCCCCCGCCGCTCCCGTTTACGGCGGCCTCGACGTGTCGGGCCCGTCGCGTTCCCCGGCGGCACGACGTGGCCGGCCGGTATGCTCGGCCCGGCGTCGGAGGGCGCCGCCGGGTCCGCGGGCAGGACTGAGTCCACCTCCACCACCGAAGCGAGTCGCCTCTCGTGACGATCTCTTTCGACCCGGACGCGGACCACGGGTGACGAAGGAGACGTCATGCCCGACCTCCCCGCGCGGCCGAACCTCGACCAGTTGCGGCACCAGGCCCGGGACCTGCTGCGCGACGCCCGACGGGGTGGCGTCGACGCGCTCGCCCGGATCGGGGCGGTGTCCGACCGGGTCGTCCTCGCCTCGGCGCAGCTCGCGATCGCCCGGGAGCACGGGTTCCCGAGCTGGGCCAGGCTCAAGCTGGAGGTCGAGCGCCGCGAGGTGCTCAACCGGCGCGACGCGTCGCGGCTGGCGGACCTGCTGGCCCGGCACCCCGAAACGGCCACCACGAGGATGGAAGGCTGGTCCGACCACCGCAAGGGCGCCGACGTGCTCGGCTACCTGGCCATGCTGCGGCTCGACCACCGCCGCCTCGGCCTGCCGCGCGACCTGCCCGGCTCGGACGTGGCGGCCAGGGCGCTGATCGAGGCGGGCGCGCCGGTCGACGGTCATCCCGGCGACCAGGAGACGCCCCTGATCACCGCCGCCAGCTGTGGTGACGTCGACGTCGCGAGGGTGCTGATCGAGGCGGGCGCGGACCTCGACGCGGTGGCCGCGCCGGACTCCGGCGGCGTGCCCGGCGGCACGGCGGTCGAGCACGCGGCGGTGTTCGGGATGACCGACGTCCTCGACCTCCTGGTCGCCGCCGGCGCCCGGGTCGACGGCCCGGAGATGGCCGCCGCGGCGGGAGACCTGACCGCGTGGCCGCCGGAACGGCTGAGCCCGCAATGCCGATTGCGGTCCCTGGTGTTCGCCGCCGACCACCAACGGCTGGACGTGATCGACCGGCTCGTCGCCGCCGGCACCCCCGTCGACGAGGCCGACGCCGTCTGGCAGCGGATGCCGCTGCACGTCGCGGCGGCCAACGGCAAGCCCGCCGGTGTCCGGCGGATGCTCGACCACGGCGCGGACCCGGCGCTGCGCGACCCCAAGCACCTCCGCACACCGCTGGAGTGGTGCCGGCTCTCGGACGGCGACAGCCCGGGGCACGCCGAGGTCGCCGCCCTGCTCGTGGAACAAATGAAACAAAGGCTGTAACTCAGGCGGGCACAGGGCCGGTGGAGTCACGCACGACCAGCGTCGTGGACAGCTCCAGGTGCAGGGCTTCGGGCCGGTGCCCGTCGAGCACGCGCATGAGCTGCGTGGCCGCGATGCGGCCCATCTCCTGCAACGGCTGGCGGACCGTGGTCAGCGCGGGACGGGTCGCGCGGCTGAGGTCGATGTCGTCGAACCCCGCGACCGAGAGGTCCTCGGGCACCCGGAGCCCGCGGTCGTGCGCGGCCTGGAGCGCGCCGACCGCGAGCTTGTCGTTGAAGCAGACGATCGCGGTCGGCCGGCGCGGCTCGTCCAGCAGGTCGGCCGCGGCGCGCAGCCCCTCGGCCGCGGTGGGCTCCACGTGGTGGACGCGGTGCCGGGCGGGCAGCACGCCCGCCTGGGCCAGCGCGGCGTGGTGGCCCGCCGTGCGCGCGTCGCCCGCCAGCCAGTCCAGGGGTCCGGCGATGACGCCGATGTCGCGGTGGCCCAGGTCGACCAGGTGCGCGGTGAGCGCGCGGGCGCCGGCGAGGTGGGCCGCGGACACCGAGGCGATGTCCGGCGGCGGCGCGGTGCGCGGGTCGACCACGACGAACGGGAAGCCGCGCCGCGCCAGCGCGACGAGCCGGTCGCCGTCCTCCGGCGGCAGGATCAGGATCGCGGCGTCCACGTCCGCGTCGTCGGGCAGCGTGGTCAGCACGTCGTCCTGCTGGGAGGACACGCCCGCGTCGAGGACCATCCGGACGCCGTGCAGCCGCAGCGTCTCGGCGATCGAGGAGACGATCAGGCCGAAGTAGTCGGTCAGCACGTAGGGGCACCGGACGTGCACCGTCCGGGGGCTCCCGGGCGCGTCCGCGCGGCTGCGCGCCATCGCCCGGAGCACGAGTTCGCGCGTGCGCGGCGCCACGTTGACGTGGTCGTTGAGCACCCGGGAGACGGTGGCGATCGAGACGCCCGCCTCCGCGGCGATGTCGCGCACCCGCGCACGCCTGGTCACCTCGGCATCTTAACGGCGACTTGCACCTTGACTTGTCCGGCACGTCAAGTGTTCCATCACGAAACACATTTTCCGAGCTTGTTACATTGCTCGAAGGAGAGCGATGAAGAGATCCCGGACGATCGCCCTGACCGCCGCCGCGGCGCTCTCGGTCGGCCTGACCGGCGCCGTGCAGGCGGCCGACCGCGACCCGACCTCGGCCCGGGTGTGGGTCACGACGGTGGATCGGAGCGAGCTGCTCGCCGAACGCCCGTCCGTGGCGTTCCGGACCGGCACGTCGCCGCACCAGACCATCGTGGTCGACCCCGACGTGACCTACCAGGAGGTCGACGGCTTCGGCGCGTCGATCACCGACTCCTCGGCCGACGTGCTGCACCGGCTCACGCCGGCGGCGCGCGAGGAGACGATGCGCAAGCTGTTCGACCCGGTGCGCGGCATCGGCGTGAGCTTCCTGCGCCAGCCGATCGGCTCGTCGGACTTCACCGCCGAGGCCGAGCACTACACCTACGACGACGTCCCGCCCGGCCGGACCGACTTCGAGCTGCGCCACTTCAGCATCGCCCACGACCAGGCCGAGATCCTGCCGCTGCTGCGCCGGGCGAAGCAGCTCAACCCCGCGTTGAAGGTCATGGGCACGCCCTGGAGCCCGCCGGCGTGGATGAAGACCACGGACTCGCTGGTCGGCGGTCGGTTGAAGGACGACCCCGCCATCTACGACGCCTACGCGCGCTACCTGGTGAAGTTCGTGCAGGCGTACGCCGCCTCCGGTGTGCCGGTGGACTTCCTGTCGTTGCAGAACGAGCCGCAGAACCGGACGCCCGACGCCTACCCGGGCACGGACATGCCGGTGGCGCAGCAGATCAAGGTGATCGAGGCGCTGGGACCGCTGCTGCGCAAGGCGAGCCCGCGCACGAAGATCCTCGCCTACGACCACAACTGGAGCACCCACCCGAACGACGTCGCCGCCACGCCGCCGGGCGAGGACCCGGAAACCGACTACCCGCACCGGATCCTGGCGAGCCCGGCCGCGCGGTGGGTCGCGGGCACCGCGTACCACTGCTACTCGGGCGACCCGGCGGCGCAGACCGCGTTGCACGACGCGTTCCCGGACAAGGGCATCTGGTTCACCGAGTGCTCCGGCTCGCACGGCCCGGGTGACCCGCCCGCGCAGGTCTTCCGCGACACGCTCAAGTGGCACGCGCGCAACGTCGTCATCGGCACCACCCGCAACCGGGCGAAGTCGGCGGTGAACTGGAACATCGCGCTGGACAGCGCGGGCGGGCCGCACAACGGCGGCTGCGGCACGTGCACCGGCCTGGTCACGGTCCACCCGGACGGGACCGTGTCCACCGACGCCGAGTACTACACGATCGGCCACTTGGCGAAGTTCGTGAAGCCGGGCGCGAAGCGCGTCGCCAGCACGTCGTTCGGCACGACGGGCTGGAACGGCCAGATCATGGACGTCGCGTTCCGCAACCCGGACGGCTCCACGGCGTTGGTCGTGCACAACCAGAACGACGAACCGCGCACGTTCGCGGTCGAGTTCGGCGAGCGGATGTTCGAGCACACCCTGCCCGGCGGCGCGCTGGCCACGTTCACCTGGCCGCGTGCCAAGGGTTTCGACCACGGGCTCGACCCGGTCTCCCTGGCCGGCGCCACCGCCACCACCGCGCCGCACGGGCAGGACCCGGCCGCGGCGGTGGACGGCGACGCGTCGACCCGGTGGAGCAGCGGCCAGGCGCAGGAGCCGGGCCAGTACCTCCAGGTCGACCTCGGCCGCGAGGCGAAGTTCCGGCGGGTGGCCATCGACAGCGGTGGCAACCTCGGCGACTACGCCCGCGGCTGGAAACTGTCGGTCAGCGACGACGGCGTCGGTTGGCGGACCCTGGCGTCCGGCGCGGGCGTCGGCCAGTTGACCGCGGTCGACGTGCCGCGCACGCGGGCCCGGTACCTGCGCGTCAGCACCACCGCGTCGGCCGGCAACTGGTGGAGCGTCGCCGACCTCCGCCTGTACCGCTGAGGCCCGCCCGGTCGGGGTCACGCGATCGCGGACCCCCACCGGGCCGCTGGGGTTAGCGTCCGGGTGATAAAACAGGGGGGTTGCGCGAAGACAGGTACG
>NZ_JBEOVG010000127.1:0-22074 GCF_040295345.1 Actinosynnema sp. NPDC002837 | reverse complement strand
GCCTGCCCGGGACACCGGGCAGGCCGCGTCGGTCACGGGACGGGGACGGTCGCGGGTCAGGCGGGCACCGGCACGAGCCGCCAGTGCTGCTTCGCGCCGCCCCAGCAGTCCCAGACCATCGTCCGCGCGTGGACGTGGTCGCCGCCGCCCTCGATGTCCAGGCACCGCTGGGTCAGCTGGTTCCTGATCTCGACGTAGCCACCGCCGACGTCCACGAACCGCCAGTGCTGCTTGGCCCCGCCCCAGCAGGCCCACTGCATCCCGACACCGCCCTGGTCCATTCCCGACCCGGCGATGTCGAGGCACCGCTGGCTGTTGAGCGGGTGGAGTTCGTAGTAGCCGTTGCCGACGTAGAACAGCCGCCACTTCTGGTTGGCGCCGCCCCAGCAGTCGGCGACCTCGACGGGCACACCGTCGCCGTTGCCCGCGGCCAGCACGTCCACGCACCTCTGGTTGAGCTGAGATCTGATCTCGAAGTACTGGTCGTCGGCGGCCATCACCGACCGGTCGGGCGCGGCGTTCGCCGATGCCGGGCTCACGCCCCACGACACCGCCAGCGCGAGCACGACGATGCCGAAGCGACGCAGGAATTTCACCATTTCCCTTCACCACTTTCCTGAGGGGATTTCTCCGTGATGAATCGTGGCCGTCGCGGTCGCCGTTCGACCAGCGCCCAATCCGACCCACGCGCGCATGGGTGAGTTCACCCATCGCCGCTACGGCCAAGGGCGGACGAAAACCAGGCGCGGCACGGGTCATCACGCTGCTAACGTCGCCGCCATGTCCTCGTCGTGCCCGGTCATGGCGCCCCGCCACGCGGGGCGGCCGACGCTGCACGGATGACGAGTCCGAGGCCCCCGTCCCAGGGGGTCTCCGCCGGCCGCGAACCCCCGCACCAGGAGGTTCCGATGTCGCGCTACTACGTGACCACCGCCATCCCGTACGTCAACTCGCGTCCGCACCTGGGTTTCGCGCTGGAGATCGTGCAGGCCGACGTGCTGGCCCGGCACCACCGCCTGCGCGGCGACCGGGTGCGGTTCCTGACCGGCACCGACGACAACTCGCTGAAGAACGTGCTGGCCGCGCAGGCGGAAGGCGTGCCGACCGGCGAGCTGGTCGACCGGAACTCGGCGGCGTTCGCGGCGTTGCGCGACCCGTTGGCGTTGTCGTTCACCGACTTCATCCGCACCAGCCGGGACGCCAGGCACCGCGCCGGCGTCGAACGGCTGTGGCGGGCGTGCGCGCACGACCTCTACCGACACCACTACGAGGGCCTGTACTGCGTGGGCTGCGAGCAGTTCTACACCTCCGCCGAACTGGTGGCAGGCAAGTGCCCGGAGCACGAGGTCGAGCCGCAGCCGGTGGCCGAGGAGAACTGGTTCTTCCGGCTCTCCCGCCACGCCGACCGGCTCCGCGACCTGATCGTCGACGGCACGGTCCGGATCGAGCCCGCCGTGCGCCGCAACGAGGTGCTGGCGTTCATCGCCGCCGGCCTGCGCGACTTCTCGGTCTCCCGCTCACGCGCCCGCGCGCACGGGTGGGGCATCACCGTGCCGGGCGATCCCGACCAGGTCGTCTACGTGTGGTGGGACGCCCTGGGCAACTACATCACCAGCCTGGGTTACGGCGCGGACGGCTCGAACTACCGCCGCTGGTGGGTGGAGGGCGACCGGCGCGTGCACGTGATCGGCAAGGGCGTGGTCCGCTTCCACGCCGTGTACTGGCTGGCCATGCTGCTGTCGGCGGGCGAGCCGCTGCCGACCGACATCCTGGTGCACGACTACCTCACCACCGACGGCCGCAAGATCAGCAAGTCGGCGGGCGCGGTGGTCGACCCGGTGGCGTTGGCGGACCGGTACGGCTCGGACGCGGTGCGGTGGTGGCTGCTGCGCGACGTGCCCCGCGTCGGCGACGCGGACTTCACCGAGGCGCGCCTGGTCGCCCGCGCGAACGAGGACCTGGCCAACGGTCTCGGCAACCTGGTCAACCGCGTCACGGTCATGGTCCACCGCTACCGCGAGGGCCGACCGCCCGCGGCCGCACCGGACCCGGCCGCCGAGCCGTTGGCGGCGGCGTGCCGGGACGCGCCGGACCTCGTGCACGCCGCCGTGTCCGACTTCGACTTCAGGCGGGCGACGGCGGCGGTGTGGCGGATCGTGGAAGAGGCCAACCGGTACGTCGAACGGGTGCGACCGTGGGACCTGGCCCGTGCCGAGCGCGGCGGTGACGCCGAGGCGGGCGGGCGCCTGGACGCGGCCATCACGGCGCTGCTGGCCGCGTGCCGCGTCCTGGCCCGCGAGCTCACCCCGTTCGTGCCGACGTTGGCGACGCGGATCTCCGAGCAGTGCGTCACGCTCACGGACCGGCTCCCCCAGCCGCAGCCGTTGTTCCCCCGGTTGTGACCCGGCCGGCTGCCTGCCCACGGCGGCCGGCCGGGCCCGAACCGGTCAACGGGGCAGGTAGGCGCGGTGCGCGCGGGAGAACTCGAAACCGTTGTGGCGGTCCCAGTTGACCGACCACGTCATCAGGCCGCGCAGGTCCGGGTAGCCGGCCTTGGGCCGGTAGGCGCCGCAGTTCGCGCCCTTCATCAGGCAGTCCAACGACTTGTGCACCTCGGCGACGGAGGTGAAGCCGTTGCCCGCGTTGACGCTCGCGGGCAGGCCGATGGCCACCTGGTCCTGCCGCAGGCCCGGGAACACCCTCGTCGCGTCACCGCGCACGGGGAACCCGGCCAGCACCATGTCCGCCATGGCGACGTGGAAGTCGCTGCCGCCCATGAAGTGGTACTGGTTGTCCAGGCCCATGATCGGGCCGGAGTTGTAGTGCTGGACGTGCAGCAGGGTCAGGTCGTCGCGCAGCGCGTGGATCACCGGCAGGTACGCGCCCGCGCGCGGGTCCGCGCCGCCGCTGCCGCCGTAGTGCTGGTAGCCAACCTGGACGAAGAAGGTCTCCGGGGCCATGGTGAGCACGAACTTCGCGCCGTAGCGGGCCTTCAGCGCCTTCAACGCCTGGATGAGGTTGACGATCACCGGCGTGGTGGGCGCGCGGAAGTCGGTGTCGCCCGCGTTGAGCGACAGCGAGTGGCCCTCGAAGTCGACGTCCAGGCCGTCCAGGCCGTACTTGTCGATGATCGCCGAGGCGGAGCGGACGAACGCGTCGCGCGCGGCCGTGGTGGACAGCTGCACCTGGCCGTTCGCGCCGCCGATGGAGATCAGCACCTTCTTGCCCTTGGCCTGCTTGTCCCGGATGCCCGCGATGAACTCGGCCTCGGACTCGACGCCTCCGCACTCGGTGACGGGGCACTGGGCGAAGCGGAGGTCGCCGGAGGTGGCGGAGGTGGGTTCGGCGAAGGACAGGTTGATGATGTCCCAGTCGTCGGAGACGTCCTTCATCCGGACGTAGCCGGAACCGTTGGCGAAGCTCGCGTGCAGGTAGCCGACCAGGACTCGCTTGGGCAGGCCGGTGACCGGCGGTGTGGTGGTGGTAGTCGTCGTCGGCCCGGTCGTCGTGGTCGTAGTAGTGGTGGTCGTGGTGGTTGTCGTGGTGGTCGGTGAACCGGCGCACGACACGCCGTTGATCTTGCAGTTGGCCGGGCTCGCGGTGCCCGAGGCGTTGAAGCCGAACGTCACCGCGGCGCCGGGCGCGATGCCGCCGTTGTACTCGCGGTGGGTGAACGCGTAGTGCCCGGCCGAGTTGGTCTGCAACGCGTCCCAGTAGGCGCCGACGGTGGTGCCGGCGGGCAGGTCGAACTCGACCTTCCACCCGGAGACGGCCGAGCCGGTCTCGTTCTTGATCGAGAACTGCGCGGTGTAGCCGGTCTCCCAGCTCGACGTCCTGGCGAACGTCGCGGTGACCGACGCGGCGTAGGCGGGCGCGAAGCTGACCGCCGCCGCTCCCACCATCAACGCCGTCACCGCCGCCACCCTGGCGAACAGGACCCTGCGCGACATGCGTCTCCTCCCAGCGGTGACGGCCTCCAGGTGGAAGAATTGGACTAGACCACATGCGGGGTGTCAAGAGTGGACCGGAGGTGGTTGACCGAACGGCGCAGCGGGTACCTCGAACGAGCGTTCGAGGTGAGGAGGCGCGCGTGGACCGCAATCCGGAGAAGGACCCCCAGGAGTGGACGACCGGTGACGAGCCGATGACCGGTCCGCAGGAGTCCTACCTGCGCACGTTGGCGCAGGAGGCGGGCGAGGAGGTGCCGGCGGAGCTGACCAAGGTGGAGGCTTCGCGGTTGATCGACCGGTTGCAGGAGAAGACGGGTCGCGGGCGCTGACGCGGGCGCGGCCATCCGCGTCCGATCGACGCGGATGGCCGCGCTCGTGCGGCGGGACGGGCCGGTGCGGTCAGTTGTCGCCGTCCTGGTCGCCGTTCTCCTGCTCGCCGTCCTGCTCGTCCTGCTGCTCGACGCCCGGCTGGTCGCCGTTCTCGCCGTCGCCTTCGTTCTCGCACCCGGCGCCCATGCTCAGGAGCAGGGCCGCGCCGCTGACCAGCACCGCGAGTGACTTCTTCAGCGCTTTCCGTGTCATGCGGTCCCGGTACCCCGAACGGGCCCGCGCCAACCGGAGCAAGCTCCGTGTCCGGTTTCGGGCGGCGCAACCGGACAACAGGACACGTTGTCCGGACGTTGTCCGGAGGATGACCATCGTTCACGAAAAGTCTCCTGCGCGAAGAGACCGGCGGTTACCGTTCGCGGGTGCAGATCCCGTGGCGAGCCGCCCCGCGCGCGGCCCTGTCGAGCCCGCTGACGTTGCTGGTCAGCGTGGTCACCGCGCTGTTGTCGACCTTCGTGGTGGCCGCCGCCGTGATGCACTCGGCGGCGTCCGGCAGCGCGGCGATCGACTACCAGCGGAACCGCCTGTGCCAGGAGGCGCTGCACCCGTCGCTGGAGGCCACCGGAGTGCGCCAGGACGAGGTGCCCGGGATGGTCCAGGCGATCAAGGAGTCGATGCCGGGCCACGAGCCGTTGATCGGCACCTACCTCCGCGAGGAGCGCGTCGACTTCGGCGGGCGACCCACCGACGCGAAGTTCGGCTACCGCCCGGGCGCCACGGACCACCTGAAGGTGCTCGAAGGCGGCTCGAAGGACGGCCTGTGGGTGCCGAAGAGCATCGCCGAGACCACCGACCTGCGACTGGGCGAGCGCGGCATGGGCGGGCGGCTGCCACCGGTCACCGCGGTCTACGCCGACATCCTCGACCCGCTGCCCGAGTGGTGGTGCCCGGAACGCCACTTCGTCGTGCCCAACGTGCTCGACCGCGACGAGCTGGCGACCGCCGTGGTGTGGATGCCGAGCGCCGAGTCGTTCGCCGCGCTGCCGCCGGAGCTGAACGGCGTGACCGACGTGACCGTGCGCTTCCCGGCCGCCCCGCCGGGCACGATCGCCGAGGCCGAGGAACTGCTGGCCGCGGGCACCGCGCGCGTCGCGCCGATCCAGGAGCACTTCAACCGCACGATGTCGCCGCTGGTCCTGCCGGTGGAGAACGCCAGGCAGACCGTGGCCAACGTGCGTTCCGCCGTGTTGCCGCTGACCCTGATCAGCCTGCTCATCGGCCTGGCCGGCGTCGCCACGGTGACCGTCCAGTGGGCGCAGCGCCGCCAGGCCGAACTGCGGCTGCTGTGGGTGCGCGGCTCCGGGCCGCTCGCCCTCGGCGGGCGCGGCGTGCTGGAGCTGGGGCTGCCGCTGGTGGTCGGCGGCGTGCTCGGGTTGGGCACGGCCCGGTTGCTGCTGCCCGTCTACGCGCCGTCGGACCTGCTGCCGCCGGGCACCGTGACGACCGCGGCGCTGGCGGTGGTCGCGGTGGTGGCGTCGAGCATCGCGGTCACGTTCGCCACCGGCGCGCTGCGCACGCACCGGGCGTTCCAGGTGGCGGGTCGCGGCAACCGGCTGCGCAAGGTGCTGACCGCGTTGCCGTGGGAGCTGGCCACCGCCGCACTGGCGGTGTGGGCGTGGAACCGCGTGCAGCACAGCGGTCTCGCCACCACGACGAAGATCGGCGCGCTGCCGCGCATCGACGCCGCCGCGCTGGCGTTCCCGCTGCTGGTCGTGCTCACGGTGGCGCTGCTGACGGCCCGGTTGGCGAAGTGGGCGATGGCCGCGTCGCACCGGGCGAAGCTGTGGTCCAAGCCCGCGGCGCAGTTGGCTATCCGGCGGCTCGCGGCCGGTGCGGGCCCGGTGACCGGCGTGCTGCTGATCGGTGTGCTGGCGGTCGGCACCATCGCGGCCGGCAGCGCCATCGCGGGGTCGCAGGAGACCGCGCTGGAGGTGAAGTCCGGCATGTACGCGGGCGCCAACAGCTACGCCC
This sequence comes from Actinosynnema sp. NPDC002837, assembly GCF_040295345.1. Lineage (NCBI taxonomy): Bacteria > Bacillati > Actinomycetota > Actinomycetes > Pseudonocardiales > Pseudonocardiaceae > Actinosynnema > Actinosynnema sp. NPDC002837. The sequence goes on along the minus strand of NZ_JBEOVG010000127.1, from coordinate 15,766 downwards.
AGGTCTCGGCGGACGTCACCGAGCTGCCGGAGGCGTTGCGCGGCAACTCCACCATCGTGGGGTACGTCAAGCAGTACGAGCGCGCGGCGCTGGTGGTGGACCCGAGGACGTTCCGCGACGGCGCGTTCCCGTCCGGGATCGACCCGGCGCTGCTGTCCGAGCCGCTCCGGGTGGGCGACGCGCCGCGCGGCGAGGTCCGGTTGCCGGGGCTGCCGCCGTTCGAGCCGGAGGCGTGGGTGCCGTCGTTGCCGAAGCTCGGCCGGGCCGGCTGGGTCCTGCCGGTCGACCGGATCGAGGACCGCCGTGACGTCGGCTCCTGGTACGTGTGGTCGAGCAAGCCGTTGCGCGAGGTGACCGAGGCGCTGTCGGCGGCCGGCGTGAAGGTGTCGCACGAGGTCGGCGAGAAGGAGAAGGCGGTGCAGGGCCTGCCGTTCCTGACGATCAAGTGGACGTTCGGGTTCGTCGCGGCGCTGGGCGCGGTGCTCGCCGTGGTGGCGTCGATCGCGCTGCTGCTGGCGGTGGAGGTGCGGCGGCGGCAGAACGCGCTGTCCGGGGCGTTCAGCGCCCGGATGGGCCTCGGGCCGGCCGCGATGCTGCGCAGCCACCTGCTGGAACTGGGCGCCGTCGCCGCCGCCGCGGTGGTCGTCGGCTCCGCCGCGAGCGCGGTGAGCAGCGCCTTCACCGTGCCGAGGCTGGACCCCGCGCCACGGCTCACCCCGGCCCCGGAAGTGCCGAACGCCCTGCCGCTGCTGGTGACGACGGTGGCCGGGGGCGTGCTGGTGGTGCTGGTGGCGGCGTGGATCGCGGTGCGCGCGGTGCGTTCGGCGAAGATCGGGGAGCTGATCCGTGGTTGAGCACGTGTTGCGGTTGCGCGAGGTGGGGGTGGATTACCGCACGCCCGCCGGGGCGGTGACGGCGGTGTCGGACGTGACGCTGGACGTGCCCGCGACCGGGTTGACGGTGCTGGCCGGGCCGTCCGGGTCGGGCAAGTCGACGTTGCTGCGGGTGCTGAGCCTGGTGGAGCGGCCCACGCGCGGCGGGGTGGAGTTGCGCGGGATGGGCACGGCGCGGTTGTCGTCCGCGGCGCGGCGGAAGCTGCGGCGGACCGAGGTCGCGCTGGTGTTCCAGAACCCGGCGGACAACCTGCTCGGTCACCTGGACGTGGGCGACAACCTGCGGGCGGCGGCGCAGGCGGCGGGCCGGGTCGCGCGGGTGGACGAGGTGCTGGAGCGGTTGGGGCTGCCGGGCACGGCCGGGTGGAAGGTGTCGGCGATGTCGGGCGGGCAGCAGCAGCGGCTGGCGTTCGGGTGCGCGTTGGCGCGGCAGGCGTCGGTCGTGCTGGCCGACGAGCCGACGTCGCAGCTGGACGCGTCGTCGGCGGACCTGGTGCTGGAGACGTTGGCCGACCTGGCGCGGCGGGGCGTGCCGGTCGTGGTGGCCTCGCACGACCCGAGGCTGATCGCGTTGGCGGACACCAGGTTCGACCTGCGGGACGGAGCGTTGGCGGCATGACGGCGTTGCTGGTGAAGGGGATCGAGCGGACGTTCCGGCACGCGAGCGGGCCGGTGCACGTGCTGCGCGGGGTGGACCTGGAGGTGGCGCCGGGCGAGCTGGTGACGCTGTCCGGGCCGTCCGGGTCGGGCAAGAGCGCGTTGCTGACCGTGCTGGCGGGGTTCGACCGGGCGGACGCGGGCACGGTCGAGCTGGCCGGCGAGGTGCGGACGTCGGCGCCGTCGTGGAAGGTGTGCGCGTTGCTGCCGCAGGCGCTCGGGCTGGCCGGTGAGCTGACGCTGGCGGAGAACGTGGCGCTGCCGATCCGGCTCGGCCGCACCGGCGGCTCACTCGACCGGGTGACGGAGTTGCTGGCGGAGCTGGGCATCGACGGGTTGGCCGACCGGTACCCGGCCGAGGTGTCGTTCGGGCAGCAGCAGCGGGCCGCGCTGGCCCGGGCGGTGGTCGGCGAGCCGCGGGTGCTGCTGGCCGACGAGCCGACCGCGCACCTCGACCAGCGCAGCGCGCCGACGGCGGTGCGGGTTCTGCGGCGGGCGGCCGACGCGGGCGCGGCGGTGCTGGTCGCCACGCACCACGACGAGGTGCACCGCGCGGCGGACCGCACGCTGGTGCTCAGCGGCGGGCGGATCTCCGTAGGATAGGCACCGATGTCGCGCCGAATCGTGTCCGTTGCCCTCGTCTTCCCGCTGCTCGCCCTGTTGCTGCTGGTCAGCGACTCGCGGTACCCGACGCGGCCGGGGCCGAAGCGCGACGCGCCGCGCGCGATCGTGGCGATGGGCGACAGCACCATGGCCGGCGAGGGCGCGGGGTCCTACGAGCCGGGCACGAACGGCGAGAACGACAACTGGTGCCACCGGTCGACGAAGGCGTCGGTGCACAAGACGCAGGTCGCCGGCGTGGACAAGGTGTTCAACCTGGCGTGTTCCGGCGCGAACTCCGAGCAGGTCGGCATCACCGACCAGGTGCGCAACACCGAGGGCTCGCAGGCGAGGCAGCTGGCCGCGATCGCGCGCGAGTACCGGGTGTCGGTGGTCGTGGTGGCGGTGGGCGCGAACGACGACCCGCGGTTCGCCGACGTGCTCGGCGCGTGCCTGCGGGCGTGGATCGAACGGCGTGCCGACTGCGCGAAGGCCATGGCCGACGAGTGGAAGGCCCGGGTCGAGCGGATGACGCCGAAGGTGGAGCGCGCGCTGCGCGACATCCGCCGGGTGTTGCAGGACTTGGGCTACACGCCCCGTTCGTACACGCTCGTGTTGCAGTCCTACGCCGCGCCGGTCGCGCCGGGGTTGCCGTTCGACCTGCAGAACCTGGCGGGGTGCCCGTTGCGCACGGGTGACCTGGAGTGGGTGCGGGACAAGGCCGTCGAGCAGCTGTCGGAGGGTTTGCGGACGGCGGCCAAGGCGGCGCAGGCGCGGTTCCTCGACCTGTCGCAGGCGGGTGAGCGGCACGAGGCGTGCATGGGCGGCAAGAAGGCCGACCAGGAGTGGTTCACCCGGCTCACGGTGGACTTCGACGGCCTGCGGGACGAGGCACGGGCGCGGCACGCGTTGCAGGAGTCGTTCCACCCCAACGACCGGGGCTACGAGCAGTTCGGCCGGTGCATGACGGAGTTCCTGGCCACGACGGCGCGGGAGGCGTCGTGCGTGCCCGGTGACGACGGGAACCTCGACGCGGTGGTGGCGCAGGACTGATCGGCGCCCGTCGTCAGGGTCGCGGCGGACCGACCAGCGCCGCGATCTCGGCCGCGGACCAGAACGGGGTGCGACCGGCGAGGTAGTCGGCGATCCGCCGGGCGGTCCAGCCGTGGGTCTCGGCGAGGCCGGCCGCGAGCATGGTCAGGTAGGGGGCGGAGGGCTTGGTGTGCTCGACGTCGGCCGCGCTCCACGGTGCGGTGAACGTCAGCGCCGGGTGGCCGTCGTGCTCGCCGAGGTGGAGCAGGGTCTCGTAGCGGCCGGGCCCGAGCACGTGCCTGCCGTCGGCCATCACGGCGGTCAGGTCGAGGTCCGCGCCGGGGTCGCGGTACATCTCCTGCGCGGCGACATCGGCGAACTGCGCGGTGGTGACGAGGTAGCCGCGGGCGGCGGCGGAGCCGGGCAGCGTCGGGTCGTAGAACGCCCGGCCGCCCAGCCAGACGGGCGACCGGGTGGCGAAGTAGATCCCGCCGGGCACCTCCAACGCCCTGGTGTCCAGCGGCGGGCTGGTGTCCCGGCACCCCGGGTACCCGCGCGTCGCGCCGACCGGCGTCCCACCGGCGAGGTAGCACCTGAACCTCTCGGCGTGCAGGTTCGACCCGTAGCCGACGTACCAGACCAACCGGCGCGACATGGTGTCGATGATGCCCCTCAGGGCCCGTCCGGCGCGTAGTAGGCGGTGAACAGGCGGACCTCGACGCCGTCCTCGTGGTACCCGGTGTCGTGGAGGTCCCGGACGAGCGCGGCGAGCCGGTCGCGGAACTCGGCGGCCTTCGCGGCGGGGATCGACTCGCGGACGGCGATGACGATCGGTTCGACGTGGGTCGTCGTCACGCGTCCGGCGCGGGCGGCGTCCAGGTACTCGTCGCGGTAGTCGTCGAAGGCCGCGGTGATCGTCGCGGCGGCGTCCTCGGTGTCGCGGTGGCGGCCGAAGAAGTCGGCGTCGAGCACGAGCGAGGACTGGCAGGCGCGGTAGCGGTGCTCCACGATGCCGGCGACGAGCCTCGTCTCGGCGGTCTCGATCAGGCCGCGCGCTTCGAGTTGCCTGATGTGCCGGTAGAGCCTGGTCGGCTGCTCCCCCAGCTCGCCGGCCAGCTCCTTGACGGACCTGACCCTGCCCTCGTCGCGCATGAGGACGCGGAGGATCGCCAGGCGGAGCGGATCGCCGAGTGCCTTGAACGTCTCCACGTCGGAGACCTTCCGGACGGCGACCCGGCCGCGCTCGTCGGGGTCCGTGGTCACCGGACCATCTTTTCACACCGACGCAACCATTCACGCTATGGTGAGCATTCACGTTGACGTGAATGGAGTGGGCGTATGACGCGGGGGACGACACCGCTGTGGCGGAACCGCCGGTTCCGGCTGCTCTGGTCGGGGTCGGCGGTCAGCGTGCTGGGGCTCGAAGTGGCGGACATCGGCTACCCGTTGGCGATCCTGGCGCTCACCGGGTCACCCGCGCAGGCGGGCTTGTTCGGCGCCGTGCAGGCGGTCGCCACGCTGCTGGCAGGGCTGCCCGCCGGCGCGGTGCTGGACCGGGGTGACCGGCGGCGCGTGCTGCTGGTCACCGAGGGCGCCCGGGCGGTGGTGACGACGGGGGTGGCCGTGGCCCTCACGACCGGCCACCTGCCGTTGGGCGGCCTGTTCCTGGTGGCGGTCGTGCTCGGCGCGATGCAGCCGTTCGGGGGTGCGGCCCGGATGCTGCTGATCCGCGTGGTCGTGCCGCCGGATCAGCTCACCGACGCCCTCACGCAGGACGAGGTCCGGTCGGGGTCGACGCAACTCGTCGGCCCACCGCTGGGCGGGTTCCTGCACGGCCTGGGTCACGCGCTGCCGTTCGTGTTCACCGCGCTGTCGTTCGTGCTGTCGTGGCTGTGCGCGTTGGTGCTGCGCGTGCCGGAGGTGGAGCCGGAAGCCCGCGCACCGCGGCGGGACGCGCGCTTCCTGGCGGGTGTCAAGGGCATCTGGCACGTGCCGACGTTGCGGGCGGCGACGCTGCTCGTGGTCGCGGTCAACACGACGGGTGCGCCGATCGCGCTGATCGCCGTCGTCGTGCTGCGCGAGCAGGCGGTGGCCGCCTGGGCGATCGGGCTGGTCATGTCCGGCATGGCGGCGGGCGTGCTGGCGGGCGCCGCCCTGGTCGGGCCGTTGCACCGGCGCTTCCAGCCGGGCGCGCTGCTGCTGGGCGTGGCGCTGGCGGAGGTGCCGCTGTTCGCCGGGCTCGCCCTGCCGCTGGGGCCGTGGTGGGTGGCGGCGATCCTGTTCTGCGCCACGCTCGGCGCGCCGACCTTGCGCGTGCTGGTCGACGTGCTGATCTTCCGGCAGGTCCCCGACGAGCGGCGTGGGCGGACGATCGCCGCGGTGATGACGTTGTTCGGCGCGGGGGTGCCCGCCGGCATGGCGGCGGGCGGGCTGCTGCTGCAGCACTTCGGCACGGCGACCGCGGTGCTCGTGCCGGCGGTCGCGCTCGCGGCGCCCGCCGTGCACGCCCTGTGCCGGCCGGAGATCCGTCGCGCCCGGTGGCCCTAGAGGTTCACAGGCAGAGGCGGCACGGGCGGGCGGTCGGGTGTTCGGCTTCCAGTTCCGCGCGGTCGCCGACGAGTTTCACGTAGCTGCCCACCCAGGTGGTGCCGCGGGCCGGGGTGCCGTTGATCGTGCGGCAGGAGGCGCGGTGCAGGACGAGGTTGTCCGGGTTCAGGTTGCGCTCGGCGTTGACGACGTACTGGTCCTGGTTGTCCGCCAGCCAGTGCTCGTAGGCGCCGCTGTCCTCCATGAACCTCTGCATCCGGACATCATGCGCCGCCCGTCCGCCACCGGCTGTCCGCCATCCGGTGCCACTCGTCCTCCAGGATCGCGTAGACGAACTCCTCGCCCCATGCGCCCTTGAAGATCTCGTTGTGCCGGAAGTGGGCTTCCCGGCGCATGCCGAGCCGTTCCATCACGCGCCACGACGGCTCGTTGAACGCGTCGCACGACGCGCTGATCCGGTGCAGGCCGAGGTGGGTGAAGCCGAGGTCCAGCACGGCGGCGGCTTCGGTGGCGTAGCCCTGGCCGTGGTGGTCGGGGTGGAAGATGTAGCCGACCTCGCCCTGCCGGTGCGCCTCGCTGAGCCACTTGAGCACGGCTTCGCCGATCACCTCGCCGTCGCGCTCCACGGCCAGCGCGAGGTGGTCGCCCTCCTTCTCCGGCCACGTCACCGACGCCTTCAAGGCCAGGCTCTCGGCCGTCTCCTCCGGGGTGCGCGCTTCGCCGTAGAGGTAGCGGACGACGTCCGGGCGGGACTGCCACGAGTGCAGCGCGGCGTGGTCGTCGGGGGTGAAGGGCCGCAAGGTCAGGCGCCGGGTCCGGATGGGGTAGTCGGGCTTGGTCACGTCGGCCAATCTACGAAATCCCGGCCACGCCGTCGTCCGGGTTTCCGCGCCGGAGCACCAGGTGGAAGAAGCGGGCGAGGAGCGGGTAGGGCATGCGGTCGGCCAGGGCCAGTTCCAGCCGTTCGAGGTCGGCGAAGAACGCCGGGTCGTGCTTGCGGTCGTTGTCGGAGACGTAGTCGTTGACCGCGCGGATGCCGTAGTGGCCGACGAGCGCCCAGTCCGGCAGCCAGTCCCGCACCTGGTCGGCCGTGTAGAGGGTCAACGAGGTGTCGAACGTCTGCGTGTGCGCCTGGTCGGTGTCCAACGCGGCCAGCGCGGCGACCGGGTCGAGGTGCTGGGTGGCGTGCCGCAGCGGCTCGGCGTGGCGGTTCAGCGCGATGACCGACAGCAGCCCGCCCGGCGCGACGAGCCCGACGGTCGCGCGCAGGGCCGCCGCCGGGTCCGGCAGGTACTGGATCACGTTGTGCGCCAGCACCACGTCGTGCTCGACCCGCACGTCCTCGGGCAGCTCGGCGAGATCGGCCCGGACCAGCCGGACCGGCAGGTCGGCCAGGTCGAACGCCCGTCCCGCCTCGGCGAGCATCTCGGCGGACCGGTCGACCACGGTCACGCGGTGGCCGAGCCGGGCCAGCCGCAGCGCGTCCGCGCCGTCCCCGCCGGCCAGGTCGAGCACCGACGCCGGCGCGGGCGGCAGGTGGCGGGCGAGGTTGGCCTCCGCCTGCGTGTAGCGCAGCCGTCCCCACGGTGCTCGCCGCCACTCCCGCCACTGCCGCGTCGCGTCGGTCACGCCGCCCAGGCTAGAGGTCGGCCAGGGCGGTGATCGGGGACTCCACGCAGTCCGCCACGAACCGCAGGAACCCGCCCGCCGTGCCGCCGTCGCACACCCGGTGGTCGAACGCGAGCGTCAGCTGGGCGACCTTGCGCACGGCGAGCTGCCCGTCCACCGCCCACGGCCGGTCGATGATGCGGCCGATGCCGAGGATCGCGGCCTCCGGGTGGTTGATGATGGCGGCCGAGCCGTCGACGCCGAACACGCCGTAGTTGTTGACGGTGAACGTGCCGCCGGTCATCGCGGCCGGCGTGAGCTTGCCTTCGCGGGCCGACGCCGTGTGCGCGGCGATGGCGGACGCGAGCTCCGCGGTGGTCAGGGACTGGGCGTCCCGCACCACCGGCACGACCAGGCCGCGGTCGGTCTGGGCGGCGAAGCCGAGGTGCACCTGGTCCAGGACGACGATCTCGTCGCCCTCGACCCGGGAGTTCAGCTCGGGGAACTTCTTCAGTCCCAGCACGGTGAACCGCGCGAGCAGCGCGAGCAACGACACCGTCGGCAGCGCGGCGCGTGCGGCGAGGAAGTCGGTGGCGTCGACGTCCACCCACACGGTCGCCTCGGGGATCTCCCGGCGTGAGGTGGCCAGCTTCTCCGCGACCGCGCCGCGCAGGCCGCGCAACGGGATGCGACGGCCACCGGTGGGTGCGGGGTCGGGCGTGGCGCGGGCGGCGAGCTCGCGTTCCACGTCCGCCCGCCGGATGACGCCGCCCGGTCCGGTGCCGGCGATCCGGTCGAGCGCCAGGCCGTTGTCCCGCGCGAGCTGCCGCACGAGCGGGGAGATCACGGCGGGTGCGGCGGCGGTGCGTGCAGCGGGGATCGTCGCCCGTTCGGGTGTCCCGAGCGGTGAACTCGGGTGCGCCGGAGGGAGGACACCCGTGTTCTGCGCGTTGGACCCGCGAGGGCGGCGTCGGCGGCGCGGGGTTTCGGAGGTGCCGTAGCCGATCAGGACGTTGCCGCTGCCCGACCGCTCCGGCTCGCCCACGGTGAGCAGCACCGAGCCGACGGCCAGCTTCTCCCCCGGCTCGCCGAACCGCGCGCTCACCACGCCCTCGTACGGGCACGGCACCTCGACCACGGCCTTCGCCGTCTCCACCTCCACCACGGGCTGGTCGATCGACACCTGGTCGCCGACCGACACCAGCCAGGTGACGATCTCGCCCTCGGTCAGCCCCTCGCCCAGGTCGGGCAGCCGGAAGTCAGGCACCGTAGCTCCCCACGACCTCGTCGTCCCACTGCAGCCGGGCGATCGCGTCCAGGATCCGGTCGACGCCCGGCAGGTGGTGCTCCTCCAGCTTCGGCGGCGGGTAGGGGATGTCGAACCCGGTCACCCGCAGCACGGGCGCGTGCAGGTGGTGGAAGCACCGCTCGGTCACCCGCGCCACGACCTCCGCGCCGTAGCCGCCGAACCCGGACGCCTCGTGCACGACCACCGCGCGCCCGGTCTTCACCACCGAAGCGCACACCGTCTCGTCGTCGAACGGCGCCAACGACCGCAGGTCCACGACCTCGACGTCCCAGCCCTCCTCCGCCGCCGCCTCGGCCGTCTCCAACGCCGTCGCCACCATCGGCCCGTACGCGATCAACGTGACGTCACGCCCGGTCCGCCGCACCAACGCCCGGTCGAACCCGATCGAGCCGGACGGCGACGACAGCGCGCCCTTGGCCCAGTACCGCCGCTTCGGCTCCAGGAAGATCACCGGATCCGGCGAGTCGATCGAGTCGCGCAGCAGGCGGTAGGCGTCGTCGGGCGTGCCCGGCGTGACGACCCGCAACCCGGGCGTGTGCGTGTAGTAGGCCTCCGACGAGTCGCAGTGGTGCTCGACCCCGCCGATGCCGCCGCCGTACGGCACCCGGATCACCACGGGCAACGACACCCGGCCGCGCGTGCGGTTGCGCAGCTTGGCCAGGTGGCTGGTGATCTGCTCGAACGCCGGGTACGCGAACGCGTCGAACTGCATCTCCACCACGGGCCGCAGCCCGTTCATCGCCATGCCGATCGCGGTGCCGACGATGCCGGACTCGGCCAGCGGCGTGTCGAAGACCCGTTGCTCGCCGAACCGCGCGGCCAGCCCGTCGGTCACCCGGAACACGCCGCCGAGCGCGCCGACGTCCTCGCCGAACACCAGCACGGTCGGGTCGGCGGCCAGCGCGTCGGCCAGCGCCCGGTTCAGCGCGCCGGCCATCGAGACCTGGGACTCCTGTGCGACGACCGCGGTCATGCCAGTTCCTCCCGCAGCGCCGCGGCCTGCTCGCGCAGGTGGCGGGGCGTGGTCGCGTAGACGTGCTCGAACAGGTCCTCCGGCGAGGGCACGACGTCGACGTTCAGCTTCGCCCGCACGGACGCCGCGAACTCCTCCGCCTCGGCCGCCACCGCCGCGCGCCGCGCGTGGTCCAGCAGCCCCCGTGAGGTCAGGTACGCCTCCAGCCGGTCCACCGGGTCGCGGTCCAGCCACGCCGCGACCTCGTCGGACGTGCGGTAGCGGGTGGCGTCGTCGGCGTTGGTGTGCGCTTCGATCCGGTAGGTCAGGGCCTCGATCAGCGTGGGCCCGCCCGACTCCACCGCCTCGCGCACGACCGCGTGGACAGCGGCCACGTCGTTGCCGTCCACCAGCACGGACGGCACGCCGTACCCGACGCCCTTGTGCGCCAACGACGGCGCGGCGTTCTGCTTGGCCATGGGCACGCTGATCGCGTAGCCGTTGTTCTGCACCAGGAACACCACCGGGGCCCGCCACACGCCGGCGAAGTTCAGCGCCTCGTGCGTGTCGCCCTCGGACGTGGCGCCGTCACCGAGCATGACCAGCGCGGCGGTGTCCTCGCCCTTGAGCCGGGCCGCGTGCGCGAAGCCCACCGCGTGCAGCGTGTTGGTCGCCAGCGGGGTGCACTGGGGGCCGACGCGGTGCTCGTAGGGGTCGTAGCCGAGGTGCCAACCGCCTTGCAGCAGGGTCAGCGTCTCGGCGGGGTCGACGCCGCGGGTGACCAGGGCGACGGAGTCGCGGTAGGTCGGGAACAGCCAGTCGTCGGGGCGCAGCGCGAGCACCGCGCCGACCTCGCACGCCTCCTGGCCGCGTGACGACGGGTAGACCGCGAGCCTGCCCTGCTTGGTCAGGGCGGTGGCCTGGGTGTCGAAGCGGCGGCCGACGACCATCCGGCGGTGCAGTTCGAGCAGCACGTCGTCGTCGGGCATGGACAGCGGCGAGTCGTCCACCGGCGTGCCGTCCTTGCGCAGCAACGACAGCGGCTCGTCACTGGGCAGCAACGTCCGCTCGGGCGCGCTGGTGCGGGCCATGGGCTCCTCCGGGTCTCTCACTGTCTCACTGGGCGAGATGGAGGGCATGGTCCAGCTCACAGGGGCCAAAGTTCCAGATCCCGGCCCCGAATCCGGACGAACGGCCGCGCGGACGGGTTATCGTCGGCCACATGACGGCCCGGGCTGGACATTCGGCACCGCTCGACGAGCTCGACCGGCGCATCGTGGAGGAGCTGCGCGCGGACGGGCGGATGTCGATGCGGTCCTTGGCGGAGAAGCTGCACATCTCACGGGCGAGCGCGTACTCGCGGGTGGAGAGGCTGCACCGGGACGGCGTCGTCACCGGGTACACGGCGGTGGTCGACCCGGAGCGCTACGGCTTCGGCATCTCCGCCTACGTCTACCTCAAGATCAGCCAGCACTCGTGGAAGGCGGTGCGGCGGCGGGTGATGGAGATCCCCGAGGTGTGGCACGGCGCGCTGGTGTCCGGCGACTACGACCTGGTGCTGCTGGTGCGCGCGCCGGACGCGCACAGCCTGCGCGACCTGGTGCTGTCGCGGTTGCAGACGATGCCGGACGTGACGTCCAGCCACACCGTGCTGATCCTGGACGAGCTGCCCGCCGGCGGCGACGGTCACCAGCCGAAGTTCTGAGTCCAGTAGATGCCGTAGGAACCGCCGCGGGCCATGCCGACGCCCAACGTCTTGAGCTTGCAGTTCAGGATGTTGGCGCGGTGGCCCGGCGAGTCCATCCACCCCTTGATCACGGCCTCGGCGGTGCGCTGGCCCGCGGCGATGTTCTCCGCGCCGGGCGCGGGGTGGCCGGCGGCCTTGACCCGGTCGACGAAGCTGCGGCCGTCCTGGGAGACGTGGTCGAAGTAGTCCTGGGCGGCCATGTCGGCGCTGTGCGCGCGGGCGGCGATGGCCAGCCGGTCGTCGGCGGCCAGCGCGGGGCAGCCGTTCGCGGCGCGTTCGGCGTTGGTGAGCTCGAACGCCTTGGCCTCGGCCAGCTCGACCTCGGTCTTGGTCTTGGTGGGCGCGGCGGGCGCGGGCGGCGGGGCCGGGACCTGGGCCTGCTTCGGCGGCTCGGCGGTGGTCGTGGTCGTCGTGGTGGTGGCCGGCGGCGCCTCCGACGTCGTGGCGGCGGACGAGGACGGCGTGGTCTCCGGCGCGGTGGTCGCGGTGGTCGGCACGGCGTTCGGCTGCGGCGTGGTGCGGACCGTGGCGGTGGCGCTCGCCGCGACGAGGGCCATCCCGTCGGGGTGCTCGCACCCGGCCAGGGCAAACCCGGCGAGGACGACGGCGACGGGCAGCACACTGCTCTTGCGCGACACGCGGAAAACCTCAATCTGCATTCGGCGGTATTCGGGCGCGGCGACCGCGGGTGCGCTTCTTCGCAGGGTAAGCGCACGCGGCCGCCGCACCGAAGTGGGAACCGGGCGGACCGGGCAAGGGTGGGAGCGCCGCGGCCGACCTCAATTCCGTGAATAACTTTATCCGGGAATGCGGAACTGTCAACAGCCGTTTATTTAAGGAACATTTAAAGGTCGCATCAGGTGCGGAAAAGGGACCGCGGGTCAGACTGGCTCTTCCGCGCGGCCCAGCCGGAGCTGGACCCGCGTGCCGCCGAGCGGCCCGCGGTCGACCACCAGGGAGCCGCCGGTGGCCTCCGCCGCCCGGCGGGCGATGTCGAGGCCGAGGCCGGTCGAGCCCGCGCCGCTGCTGCCGCGCCGCAGCGCCGCTTCCAGGTCGTCGATGCCCGGCCCGGCGTCCTCGATCACGATGACCACGCGTTCTGGCTGGTGGAACAGCGCGACGACGAACCCGGCGCCCTCCGGCGTGTGCCGGAAGACGTTGCCGAGCACGGCGTCCATCGCGGCGGCGAGGTCGCTGCGGGTGAGCGGCACGAACGCGGGGCGCTCGGTGCCGCGCAGGTTCCACAGCCGCTGCTGGTCGTCGGCGAGGGCGGACCAGAAGACCAGGCGGTCGTGCACGACCTGGGCGGCGTCGCACCGGCCGCCGTCCGGGTCGTCCAGCTCGCGGCGGGCGGCCCGGATGAGTTCGTTGACCTCGCGTTCGAGCGCGTGCACGGCCTGCCGGACGCGGTTGGCGCCGGGGTCCTGGCCGAGGGTTTCCGAATCGAGCCGCAACGCGGTGAGCGGTGTGCGCAAACGGTGCGAGAGGTCGGCCAGGATTTCGCGTTCACCGGCCACCAGTTGGCCGATCCGATCGGCCATCCGGTTGAACGCCGCGCCCGCGTCGAGCAATTCCGGCGGACCACTCGGCGTGACCCTCGTGGCGAGATCACCCTGGCCCATTTTGCGCGCGCCCTCGGCGAGGGCGGCGGAGGCCTTGACGACCCGCGCGCCGAGGCGGTCGGCGACCAGCACCGAGCCGAGCACGAGGACGACGGCGACGCCGCTGAGCGCGAGCCAGGCCTGCTCGACGCCCCGGGACAGCTCGGCGCGCGGCACGAACGCCTCGACCACGGCCACCCGGCCCTCCCCCAGCAGCACGGGTTGCAGGTGCACGAGACCGGCCGGTATCGGCTCGGTGGACGCCAGGCCCTGCTCCCGGGCGGTGCGGATCTGCTGGTCGGTCGCCACGGGCACGCCGACGACCTCGCCGTCGGCCAGGTGCACGGCCACCCGGCCGGCACTGGCGGTGAGGGCCTGGCCGACGGACGCCGGGTCGGAGGTGATCACCAGGACGGGGGTGAGCGCGCCGGCGAGGCGTTCGGCGTCGACGAGCGCGCGGTCCTCGGCGAGCTGGCGCACCACCAGGGCGAGTGGGATCAGGAACGCGAGCGCCACCATCGAGGTGACGGCCAGCGAGACGAGGGCGAGCGACTTCCTCACTCGGCCGCCGTGAGCTTGAACCCGACACCGCGCACGGTGTGCAGGTAGCGGGGTTGGGCGGCGCGTTCGCCGAGCTTGCGGCGCAGCCACGACAGGTGCACGTCCAGCGTCTGGTCGTCGTGCCTGCCGGGCAGGTTCCACAGGTTCGCCAGCAGCTCGGCGCGCGGCACCACCTTGCCCTCGCGCGCGGCGAGGTAGGCGAGGAGGTCGAACTCCTTGCGGGTGAGGTTGAGCTCGCGGCCGTCCAGGCGGGCCTCGCGGCGGTCGGGGTCGACGGTGAGGCGGCCGATCCGGAACGCGGCGGGCGCGGCGTCCTTGCGCGCGCGGCGGAGCACCGCGGAGAGCCGGGCGGCGAGGTGCTCGCTGGAGAACGGCTTGACCAGGTAGTCGTCAGCGCCGGCGTTGAGCAGGCGGACGATCTCGCTCTCGTCGTCGCGGGCGGTGGCGACGATGACCGGCACGTCGCACACGCCGCGCATCATCCGCAGCGCGTCCGCGCCGTCCATGTCGGGCAGGCCGAGGTCGAGCACGACCAGGTCGAACGCGCCGCCGGTGATCTCGCGCAACGCCTCCAACGCGGTGCCGACGGGCAGCACCGCGTGCCCGAGCCCGGTCAGCGCCCGGGTCACCGCCGACCGCACCACCGGGTCGTCCTCGACGAGCAGCACCGAGACCATGGCGCGCACCGTAACGCGATCGGGTGTCCTCCTCGCCGCTCCCCCGGCGCTACCCGCGCACCGACCCGGCCGTGCGCCCGGCTTCGGCGACGAACAGGCCGTCCAGCAGGACGGGGATCGCGCGGTGCGGGTCGGGCGTCCGGTCGACGGCCGCCTGGAGCATCGTCAGCACGACCACGACGTCGTCGAGCACGATGTCGTGGCGCAGGTGGCCCGCCGCCCGGGAGCGGTCGAACGGCCCGCGCAGCACGTCCAGCAGTCGGCGGACGTGGCCGCGCCGGTCGGGCTCGGGGAACCGGCGCAGTTCGTCGACCAGCGGGCGCATCGACACCTGGTAGGCCATCACCGCGTGGAGCAGCGCGCGGAAGGCGGCGGGGTCGTCGGCGTCGCGCTCGGCGGCGGCCACCAGCAGGCCGAAGTGCTTGCGCGCCACCGTGAGCAGCAGCGTGCGGCGGTCGGGGAAGTGCCGGTACACCGTCGCCTGGCCGAGGCCGGTGAGGCGGGCGATCCGCGCCGGTGACGGTGTCGTGCCGCCGACCACCAGCTCCTCGGCCGCGCGGAGGATCGACGCCCGGTTCCTCAGGGCGTCGCTGCGGCGCGGAACGGTCATGGCGGCACCCCGACGAAGCAGTCCAGGTTACTCGCAGGTAATGAGAATAACACCGACTGTGATCCCTCGGAACGCCTTCGTAACGTCGTCGCCCTGCCGCCTTCACGCAGGTGATGTCTCGAGGAAGGACTGGACGTGCGCGGACGTCTTCTCAGGGTCGTGTGCGCGGTGCTGCCCGCCGCCTTGGCCGCCATGCTCACCTCGACCGCGGCGCAGGCCGCCGCCCCGGTCGACTACGTCGCCCTCGGCGACTCGTACTCCTCCGGCACGGGCGCGCCGCCGTACCTCAGCGGTTCGTGCTACCGCAGTTCCCGCGGGTACGCCCAGCTGTGGGCGAACACGCACGAGGTGTCGTCGTTCAAGTACGCCGCCTGCGGCGGTGCGACCACGCAGAGCATGACCGACCAGTTCGCCTCGCTCGACGCGGGCACCGACCTGGTCTCGATCACCATCGGCGGCAACGACGTCGGGTTCGCCAACACCATGATCACCTGCGTCACGGGCAGCGACACCAGCTGCGTCAACGCGGTGAACGCCGGCATCGAGACCGCGCGCACCACGTTGCCCGGGCGGCTGGACGCCACGTACGCCACGATCCGCGACCGCGCGCCGAACGCCGCCGTGGTCGTGCTGGGCTACCCGCGCCTGGTGGAGCCGAACGGCACGTGCATGAGCGCGACCAAGCGTGCGGCCCTCAACCGGGGCGCCGACGACCTGCACACCGTGATCTCGGCCCGGGCCGCGGCCGCCGGCGTCCGCTACGTCGACGCCCGCGCCCACTTCGCGGGCCACGGCGCGTGCGGCAGCTCGCCGTGGATCAACTCGTTCTCCCTGTTCCGCCTGGTGGAGTCGTTCCACCCCAACGCCACCGGCTACGCCCAGGGCTACCTGCCCCTGCTGAACTCCGCCACCTCCTGACCCGCGCGTGGGCCACGCCCCGGGGCCCCGCGGGGGCGGGGGGGGGGGGGGGGG
>NZ_JBEOVG010000126.1:0-22087 GCF_040295345.1 Actinosynnema sp. NPDC002837 | reverse complement strand
CCAACCGCCTCGCCCGCCACACCAACGCCGACGTCCTCGCCCCCACCAAACCCGCCTGGACCGACACCAACGGCCGCGTCTACACCAGCGACGCCCACATCGGCCCCGACGGCAACCGCCAACCCCGCATCCCACCCAACGGCGAATGGCACACCCACCACCCCGACGGCACCACCACCAGAGCGAGCGAAGACGGCTTCGTCCCCGGCACCAAGGACGCCGACAAGACCGACCTCGACCCCACCGACGCGCGCGACCGGGGCGAGGGCGACGACCCCCGCGACGGGTACGACCCCGACCGCTACCGCAGCGACGAGCCGGAGCCCCCGGTCAGCACTGACACGAAGAGCCTCGGCCGGGTCGACGAGAGCCGCTGGACGGCCGTGGACGACCAGGGCCGCGTCACCGAGATCGACAACATCCCGGTCAAGGACTGGATGCGCGGGTTCGCCGACCGCCGCGGCCAGGAGTTCATGGACGCCAAGGCCGACGGTTCGGTCACCGGCGCCGCGACCGGCAACTGCGTCGGCTGGACCATCGACCGGAGCACCGGCGAGATCTTCGAGGGCGCGAACGGACGGCGCGGCACGGTCATCCCGCCGGACGAGGTCCACCCGCTGATCCAGCGCAACGTCGACGACGCCGCAGCGAATGGCCCTTACACCGCGTATGGCAACGACAAACAGCCGATGATGGAGAACGGGCAGCCGAGGCAGATCCCTTATCCTCACGACGATCCGCCATTGCGGCACGCGGAGGTCCGGGCCACGAACGCGGCGTTGATGGCCAAGGAGAACGCGCGTCGCGAGGAGCTCGGCATGCCTCCCTACCAGCACGGCGACCAGAGCGTGCTCACGCCGGCCGCCCTGGAGGACATGCGCATAGATGTTATGATGACCAAGAGCCCGGACCGGGAAAGCGGCGGTCTGGAGCCCGCGCCGTGCTGCGGAAACTGCAATCTGACCCTCCAGGGCGTGCAGTCCGGCAGCGGCCGCTGGTCCGGCGACAGTCGCGATCCGAATTCTACGTACCTAGATCCGGAGTAGTCGATGCGCGTCAACGAGTCGGACATCGATTGGCAGGACTCGGGTGACCTCGCGGTCCACCGGGGCGCGCCCTACACCGGCGAGGTCGTGGAGACGATCGCGAACGGCAACGTGGTCTCCTCGACGCACTTCGTCGACGGCCGGCAGGAGGGCACCGCCCGGATCTGGTTCCCGGACGGCACGCTGCGCAACGAGTGGACCTTGGTGAACGGACACGCGGTCGGGACGTCGCGGAGCTGGCACGCCAACGGCGCGCTCGCCGAGGAGGAGGTCTACGACGACACCGGCCGCATGCTCGCCCACCGCAGGTGGGCCGAGGACGGTGCGGTGCTCAAGGACGTGACGTACTAGCCGGCGTCACGTCGATCCCCGACGACCAGCTGCACGTTGCCCTGCGCGACCGCATGGAGGACATGCGCCGCAACCCGGTGGAGGGTGAGGGCCACCCCCAGTTCGACCGCCGCACGGGCGAGGTCCTCAACCACACCGAGTTCCCGATCAACGACAACCCCCTGCGGCACGCCGAGGTGAAGAACGTCAACCAGATGCTGCGCGACCGCGGTGTGCCGGACGACGTCTCGCCGGAGGAGCTGGCCGAGCACCTGCGCGGGATGAGGGTGGCCAACGTCTTCCCGCACTGGGAGCCGTTCCCGGCCAAGGCCAAGTGCTGCGCGAACTGCAACAACATGATCGCCGGCGTGCCCAGCAGCACCGGGCGCAACTCGTCGGTGCCCGGCGACCCGAACAACGTGGAGATCGAGTCGGAATGAGCGACATGCGCGTCACCATGGACGACGTGACCTGGGACACCGACGGTTGCGCCCTGTACGAGGGCAGCGGGTTCACCGGGGAGCTGGTCGACGTGGCCGACGACGGTTTCGTCATCTCCTCGTACGCCTACCGGTTCGGCTTCCCGCACGGGCCCTACCGCGAGTGGTTCGCGGGCGGGCAGGTCGCCAAGGAAGGCACGATGCGGGACGGGCTGCCCGTCGGCCTGCACCGCGAGTGGCACCCCAACGGACGGCTCGCCTCGGAACTCGAGTTCGACGACCACGGGCGAGAGCTGGCGCGGAGGCGGTGGGACGAGCAGGGCGCCCCCGCCTGACCTCACCGGTGCCCGGACGGCGAGCGGCGCGGCGGTACCGCTGACCTGTGGTCTCACCCAACCGGACCACACCGGCGTGTTGTGGCCGTTAAGATCAGCGCACCGTGTCCGGGGGGAGCCAAAGGGGTGTTCGACGCATGAGCCAGCCAGCCACACCGCTGACCGAGCAGGAGCAGAACCAGCTCGTCAAGCAGATCGGCCGGGCCATGCTCCCCGCCCTGCCGCCGGGCTGGCAGCGCATCCGGGCGGAGTACCGGGCGGCCGGTCGGCACATCGAGGTGGACCTGGCGTTCGCGGGCCCGGACGGGCAGTGGCGGCCGGTGCGGCCGCCGATGGACGTGGTGCAGCTGTTCGGGCAGTTGCGGGCCGGCATGTACGAGCCCGTGCGCGGCACGTGGCTGAGCGCGGTGTACGAGATCGAGGCGCCGGCCGCGTTCTCGGTCGACTTCAACGCCGACGACGAGCCGCGCTGGCGCAACCCGCCGCCGGTGATCGGCTTCCAGGACGAGCTGCGCACGTTCCCCCGCCAGGACGAGCGGATCCCGCCGTGGCTGCGCCGGCGCGTCGGCCTGCCGCCGCTGCCGGAGCCCGAGCCCGAAGCGACCCCGAAGGACGACGGGCTGCGCATCGCGCACGTCTACGACGGCCGTGACGAGGCCGGCCGCCCGGTGGTCAACCGGCAGATGCTCGACCCCCAGCTGGCCGACGCGCTGCTGACCTACCTGGAGGGCGCGCCGGTCGTGCTGGCCGCGCGCAACCTGGACGTGGACGAGTTCATCCCCGGCGACCAGGACGTGCCGCTGAACTTCCGCACCGACGGCGCCTGGATCTGGGCCGGCGCGGTGCCGCACTACCTGCGCAAGCACGGCCTCCCGCCCGAGCCCGACCTGGTGGCGCACGTCGTGGCCCGCGGTTTCCGGCTCGACGAGGTGGACGACGCGACCCGTGAACGCGCGGTCACGCTGATCACCGGCGAAGCCTGAGCCACCACACCACGAACCTCCCGCCTCACGGGCCGCGCGCACGATTCGCAAATGCGATCGCCGTGCTCCCACCTCCGGCGGGGCGCCGCGGAGGTGATCGTGACGAGCCCGTGAGTGAGTCCGAGGTCACCATGCTCCACCTCGGATGTTTACGTAGAGTCGCTAGATGTGCGCACTCTGTCGACGCGGTCCGACGATCGGGTTACCTATGCGCACAGAAGCGCACGCCCGGGATACCCTGTGCGCATGAGTCCCGCGCTGGAGGCGGTGTTGGCCAAAGCAGGTCTGCAGGTCACCCCCGACGAGTTCCTGTCGCTCGTGGCCGACGCGGCGAAGAAGCTGGCGCCGCCACACCCCGACCCGGCGAGCTACTTCCCACCCGACCAGCGCGACGCGCTGGAGGACGTCGGCCTCGACCTGAGCCCGCACCGCGTCACCGACGACCAGGGGCGCGCGCGGAGCGTGGTGGCGCACGCCGTGCTGCGCGACTCGGCGCTGACGGTGGCCGAGGCCGCCCGGCAACTGGGCGTGGACACCAGCCGCATCCGGCACCGGCTCGGCGTCGGCCGCCTGGTCGGCTGGAAGGACCGGGGCAGCTGGCGGCTGCCCGCCTGGCAGTTCGCGGGCGCCGGCGTGCTGCCGGGGCTGGAGGCCGTGCTCGCGGCCGTGCCGCCGGACCAGCCCGCGCTCGTGGTCGCCGGGTTCATGACGACCGATCAGGAGGACCTGGTGGTGGACGGCACGCCGACGACGCCGCGCGAGTGGCTGCTGGCCGGCGGTGAACCACGCCGCGTCGCGGCACTGGCCGCGCAGCTGGGCACGCCCGCCTGACCGGGCCGCCTACCCCTGTCGCCGAGAACCTTGGACACGCATGTCACGGCTCCCCCAGCCGCCCTCTCCCGCTGTGCTCCAGGCGAACCTGCGCCGCACCGAGGACGTCGTGGCGGTGCACCGGGCCACCCGGCTGGTGCGCATCTTCGCCGCGAAGGGGCTGCACCCGCAGCGGTGGAACAGCTTCCGCTACACCGGTCCCCTGCCGCACGCCCGGTTCGACACCCAGCCGCCCGGCCCTGACGGCGGGCCGACGCACGCGCACGACCAGGGGGTGCTGTACTTCGGCCTGACCGTGCGGACGTCGGTGGCCGAGGTGTTCCAGGCGACGTCGGTGGTGGACCGGCGCACGCGCAGCCCGTTCCTGGTGGTGCTGCGGCCGCGCCGGACGCTGCGGCTGCTCGACCTCACCGGCCTGTGGCCGACCCGGGCGGGCGCGTCGCAGGAGATCAGCGCCGGGCCCAAGGCGGTCACGCAGCAGTGGGCGCGGGCGATCCGCGCGGCCTACCCCGAGCTGGACGGGCTGTGGTACCGGTCGTCGATGGACTCCGGCGCCCCGGCGGTGTGCCTGTGGGACCCACCGGCCGGCACGGGCCTGCCCGCCTCGCCGGACGTGCTGCTGCCGTTGGAGCACCCCGGCCTCGACCTGCCGCTGGCGCGGGTGTGCGAGGAGCTGAACTACACCCTGCTCGGCTGACCGCGACGGCGCGGCGCCGGGAGGAACCGGGCGTACCTGACCTCGGGCAGCTCCTGCTCGCCGAGCTCGTAGCAGTGCACCAGCCCGTCGTGCCGCCAGCCGTGCGACTCGTAGAACCCGCGGCTGCGGGCGTTGTCCTGGAACACCCACAGGACGGCGTACCGGAACCCCTGGTCCATCAGGTGGCGCAGCCCGGCCTCGTGCACCTCGTGCCCGGCGCCCTGCCCGTGGTAGCGCGGATCGGCGTAGATCGCGACCAGCTCACCGGTGTGCAGGTCGGGGTGGGCGTCCTGGGACTCGCGGACCGCGTCGACGGCGCAGTAGGCGCCGATCCGGCCGGTGCTCTCGTCGACCGCGACGAACACCCGGCTGGGTTCGGGCAGCCGCAGCACCCGCGACCACGACGGGAGCCTGCTCTCGGGCAGCATCCGGTCCAGCACCGGGTCGTCCACTATCCCGCGGTACGAGTGCTGCCACGCGTCCACGTTGATCCTGGCGATCTCGGGCGCGTCGTCGGGCCGTCCGGCCCGCACGGTCCACTGCATCCGGTGAGAGTGCCGCAACCACGCCACCGTCCGCTAGCCATTGGTCCAACCCAGTCGGGGCGCGCCGGTGCACACGTAGCCCGAGTACGGCCGGCTCTTCACCCGGAAGCGGGTCGACCGGAACCGGGTGGGGTCGAGTTCGTGGAACCGGGTGCGCACGACGTCGTCGTGCAGCTGCTGGGAGATCGCCAGCACCAGGTCGTCGTCGGCGGCCGCCAGCGCGTCGCGGACCACCTTGGCGTCGAGCAGCCGGCAGGTCACGATCGGGGCGTCGCCGACCAGCCCGAACGCACCCGCGGTGAGCGGGCCGCAGTGCATGGCCACGCGCAGCCGCAGCGGCGTGCCCGCGCGGCGCAGGTCGGCCAGCGCCTCGGCGAGCTGCTCGGTGAAGTGGGCGACCACCCACGCGGCGTCGGCGTCGGGTGGCAGCACGGCCAGTTCGCCGTCGCCACGCACCTGCCGGTACCACAGGTCGCGGTCCAGCCCGGCCTTGCGGGCGGCCACGTCCAGCACGTCGCTCAGCCGCGACTGGACCAGCGACTGGTCCAGCGCGTCGAGCTTGCTGTAGCCCTCGACGTCCACGGCCACCACGAGGCGGTAGACCAGTCCGCGGAGGGGCGTCACCATTTCCAGCGTCACACGAGGAGCATCGTCCCGGTGGGCGTTCGGAAGTAGGGCGATCACCGGGTTTCCCGTTTCACAGTTCGGCGATCTTCCGCAGCACCTCGCGGTCCACGATCGTGATGGCCCGGTACCCCATGGTCAGGACGCCGCGATCGCGCAGCGTGCGGAACTCCCGGCGAGCCGTGTCCTCCTCCACCCCGACGAGCGAACCGATCTCGCCCTGGGTGAGGTTGAGCTTCAACGCGGTGCCGTCGACGACCTGGTGGCCGTAGGCGTCGGCGAGGTAGGACAGCACGCGGGCCAGCCGCACGGCCGCCGGGTAGCCGTTGAAGTCCGTGCGCCGCTGCTCACTCCACTTCAGCGTGCGCAGGATCATCTTGTCCAGGTCGAAGTGCGCGGCCGGGAACCGGGTGAGGTAGTCGGTGAACTGCGCCGCGGTGATCACCCGCGTGCGGGTGTCGACGCACGCGGTCACGGTCGCCGAGCGCGGCCCGCCGTTCAGGAACGACATCTCGCCGACCAGGTCGCCGCCGACCTTGACGTTGAGCAGCGCGACCCGGCCGTTCTCCAGCGTCGCCGTCGCCTTGACCAGGCCCTGGACGAGCAGGATCACGTGGTCGGACCGATCGGACTCGCGCACGAGCGCGTCGCCGCGCCGGAACACCTTCGGCACGCCGAGCCCCAGCAGCGCCGCGCGACCGGCGTCGGACACCGTCTCCAGGTAGGTGCCGGTGGGCCAGCCCGATGCGATCGCCATCCGTTCGACCTCCTCCGCCAGTGACCAGTGTGCCGCTCGCGGAGGAGGTGGGCCCCCGATTCCTGCCGGTTCAGGCCAAGTGGCGCGCCCACCAGTCCAGGACGGCCTCGAACCGCTGCGCGCGGTGGCGCGGCTTGCCCGAGCGGGTCAGCTCGTGGCCCTCGCCCGGGAACACCAGCATCTCGGCCTCGACGCCGTTGCGGCGCAACGCGACGAACAGCCGCTGCGCCTGCTCCAGCGGGCAGCGCCAGTCGTGCTCGGAGTGCACGACCATGAACGGCATGGAGATCTTCTCGGCGTAGGTCAGCGGGCTCATCGCGCGCTGGGTCTCCAGGCTCGGCCCGCAGTAGGCGTCGGCGAAGAACCAGCCGATGTCCGAGGAGCCCGCGAACGAGTCCCACGCGTTGACGGCGCGCTCGCTCCACGCGGCGCGGAACCGCTCGCCGTGGTGCGCGGCCAGCCAGGAGGTCATGAAGCCGCCGTAGGAGCCGCCCATCACGCCCACGCGGTCGGCGTCGAGGTCCGGGCGCTCCAGCGCCACGTCGAGCACGGCGAGGACGTCGTCCACGTCGACCGTGCCGAACCCGCCGATCACGGCCTGGCCGTGCGCCTGGCCGTACCCGGCGGACCCGCGCGGGTTGGGCAGCACGACCGCGTAGCCGGCCGCGGCGTACACCTGGGCCTCGTCGAAGAAGCCCCAGCCGTGGTACATGAACGGACCGCCGTGCACGGCGAGCAGCACCGGGTGCGGCCCCTCGCCCTCGGGCAGCACGAGCCAGCCGTGCACCGGGTAGCCGTCCGGCGCGGAGCCGGTCAGCTCGACCGACGGCCGCAGCGGCACGGTCGAGCCGAAGTCGGTCAGCGTGCCGCCGCCGACGAGCTCGACCTCGCCGGTGTTGTCCGAGGTGGACACCACGGCCACCACCCGGTCGCCGTCGGCGGCGAACGACTTGACCTCGGCCTGCTCGCCCGCGAGCAGCTCCAGGTCGGCCAGCACGGCGTTGTCGGCGTCCAGCGGCACGCGCCGCAGCTCGACCGCGCCGCGGTTGCGGACCGCCACGAGCACGCCCGCGTCCGTCACGACCGGCGCGCCGGCGCCCTTCTCGCAGTCGACGGTCTCCATGTCGGTGAGCCGGGTGAGCCGCTCGCCGTCGAACCGCCACAGGCTCATGTTCCGCGCGACGGCGGCCGAGCGCGGCGCCTGCTCGGGCGAGTAGAACAGCACGCCGCCGTCGGGCAGCGCGACCGGGTGCGCGGCCCAACCGGGGGTCTGCACGACCAGCTCGGGCTCGCCGCCGGTCGCGGGCACGCGGTAGACGTCGTTGTTGAACGCCTCGGCCGCGCCGAGGTCGCGTTCGGCCAGGAACAGCACGGCCTCGCCGTCCGCCGTCCAGGCGGGCTCCGCGGCGGAGAACGTGCCGTCGGTCAGCTCGACCGGCTCGGCGTCGGCGTCCAGCGCGTCCACCGCGAACAGCCGCGAGTGCCGGTCGCCGGTGAAGCCGATGTCGTCCATCCGGTAGTCCAGCCGGGTGATGTGCCGCGGCGCCTCGGCGTCCGGCGTCGGCGCTTCGCCGCCCTCGACCAGCGGCGCGCCGTAGCGACCGGCTTCGGGCACCCGCGAGGTGAACGCGAGCCGCCGCGAGTCCGGCGCCCACACCGGCACGCCGGCGCCCAGCGCCAGGTCGGTGAGCGCACGCGCCTCGCCGCCGTCGGCGGGCATCACGTGCAGCTGAGGCGCCTTGCCGCGCGCCGTGACGCGCAGGAACGCGACCCAGCGGCCGTCCGGTGAGATCCGGGGTGCCAGGTCGCGTTCCGCCCACGTCCAACGCCTCGTCCCGCCGCCGTCCAGGGCGACGCGGTGCAGCCCGCCGCGGTAGGCGTTCGCGGCGACGTCCGGGGTGGAGACGTTCACCAGGACGAGGTCCCCACGCACCGACACGGAGCCGGGCTGGGTCAACGACTGCAAGTCATCGGGGCGCACGCTTCAGCACGTTACCCCAACGATTATTAGCAAGGCTTACGAGATTTTGACGCTCACAGATGGTCACTGGGAGCGGGCGGGACGGGCACCGGCTTGACCGCTTCGGGGTTCCGCCGCACCTTGACCAGGCTGGCGATCGTGGTGATGGCCAGCACACCGATGATCACCGACAGCGACAGCTCGATGCCGATCGTCGGCACGTGCAGCGGCTCACCGCCGTTGAGGAACGGCAGCGAGTTGGTGTGCAGCGCCTCCAGGATCAGCTTCACGCCGATGAAGCCGAGGATCACCGACAGGCCGATCGACAGGTACACCAGCTTGTTCAGCAGGCCGCCGAGCAGGAAGTACAGCTGCCGCAGGCCCATCAGCGCGAACGCGTTCGCGGTGAAGACCAGGAACGGCTCCTTGGTCAGGCCGAAGATCGCCGGGATGGAGTCGAGCGCGAACAGCAGGTCCGTGGTGCCGATGGCGACGATGACGATGAACATCGGCGTGACGAACCGGCGGCCGTCGATCTTCACGAACGACTTCGAGCCCTGGTAGGTGTCGGTCACCGGGTAGACCTTGCGGACCACCTTGAGCGCGACGTTCTCCTTGTACTCCTCTTCCTCCTCGTCGTGGTCGGTCCGCGCCAGCTTGTAGCCGGTGTAGATGAGGAACGCCCCGAAGAGGTAGAAGACCCAGCTGAACTGCGCGATGACCGCCGCGCCCACGGCGATGAAGATGCCGCGCATGACCAGCGCCATCAGGATGCCGATCAGCAGCACCTTGTGCTGGTGGATCGCGGGCACCTTGAAGGTGGTCATGATGATCAAGAAGATGAACAGGTTGTCCACGCTCAGCGAGTACTCGGTGATGTACCCCGCGAAGAACTCGCCCGCGTAGACGCCGTCGGAGAAGAACCAGATGCCGAGGCCGAACAGGATCGCCACGCCCACGTAGAAGGTGACCCACCGGGCGGCTTCGCCGATGGTGACCTCGTGCGGCTTGCGGTCGACGATGAATAGGTCGATGGCCAACAAGACCATCAGGCCGGCGATCGTGGCGAACCACAGCCACACGGGAACAGACACGACTCAACCTCCGGTGCATCGCGCGCACGCCAATGACCGGAGGTCTCCTCCGCCGGCTTGAACGACCGACCGGCGGCACCGGGAACCTCACGCCAGGCTCCGTGCTGACGACACCGCCGCGAGGGAGTACTCCCCTCCACGCCTGCACAGTCTCACGCATGAATGCGGTTCCGCGCCAGCGGAGGTGATCAGAGGCACCCGACCGGGGCCTGACCGGGCGGTTCGGCTGAGAGCCCGACGCCCTGCTGACAGCCCGTTCTCAGCTAATCACGCCTATGGTCAACTCCGTGGCCTCCCTCAACCGCCTCCGCGGCAGGTGGTCGCTCCCCGCGCTGGTCGTGCTGGTCGCCCTGGTGGGCGCCATCGTGGTCTTCACGCGCCAGGGGGACGACCCCGCCCCGGTGAGCACCCGCGACGCGGTGATCGACGTGCCGGAAAGTCCGGACAGCGACCGCACCGTGCAGATCGACACCACCCTGTACCTGCCAGAACGCACACCCGCGCCCGCCGTCCTGCTGCCGCACGGCTTCGGCGGCAGCAAGGCCAGCGTGCAAGCCCAGGCCACCGAGCTGGCCCGGCGCGGGTTCGTCGTGCTGGCCTACTCGGCGCGCGGCTTCGGCCGCAGCACCGGTCAGATCGCCCTGAACTCGGTCGACCACGAGGTCCGCGACGCGCAGAAGCTGCTCGACTGGCTGGCCACGCGTGAAGAGGTCGTCACCGACAGCGCCGGAGACCCGAAGGTGGGTGTGACCGGCGGCTCCTACGGCGGCGCGCTCGCGCTGTCGCTGGCCGGCGTCGACCCGCGGGTGGACACCATTGCGCCGGTCATCACCTACAACGACCTGGCCCAGGCGCTGCTGCCGAACTCGGCGCGCGCCGAGGGCGTGTCCGCCGCCACCCCGGCGGCGGGCGCGTTCGCCGACGAGGGCGTGTTCAAGCGGTCGTGGGCGGGCATCTTCTTCTCCGCCGGCCTGTCCGGCGCGGACGCCACCAACCCCGGTCAGGAAGCGACCGAGCCCGGTCAGGACGACGACGCCCAGGGCGCCGAGAGCGCCGCCGCCGCGGTCACCGCACCGCCGCAGCAGGGCGACACCCCCCGGCCGGTCGGACCGCTGAACGGGGCGTGCGGCCGCTTCCAGGCCGACGTGTGCGCCGCGTACACCGAGGTCGCGACCACCGGAAAGGCCGGGCCGCAGACCCTGGAGGTGCTGCGTCGCGCGTCGCCCTCGGAGGTGACCGACAAGATCACCCAGCCGACGCTGCTGGTCCAGGGCGAGCAGGACACCCTGTTCGGCCTCGACCAGGCCGACGCCAACGCCCGCCAGATCGCCGCGAACGGCGCGAAGGTCAAGGTCGTCTGGTACTCCGGCGGCCACGACGGCGGCTCGCCCGGCCCCGAGCTGCGCGGCCAGATCGCCGACTGGATGGCGTTCCACCTGGAGGGCAAGGGCGCCGACCCCGGCACGAGCTTCGAGTACACGGTGGTGGGCGCGTTCCGCAGCAGCGGGACGCCGTCGTTGCGCAACGTCGTCGCGCCGAGCTACCCGGGCCTGACCGGCTCGGCGGGCACCGAGCGCCGCGACGTGCCGCTGACCGGCCGTGAGCAGGTCGTGGTCAACCCCGCGGGCGGCAACCCGGCGGCGGTGTCCAGCCTGCCCGGCCTCGGGTCGGTGGTGTCGCGGTCCAGCTCGCTCTCGTCGCGGCTGTCGATCGACCTGCCCGGCCAGGCGGCGGTGTTCCAGAGCGAGCCGCAGACCGCGCAGACGCTGCTGACCGGCGCGTCCACGGTGCGGCTGCGGGTCGCCGCCGTGCCTGGTCAGCCGGTGCCCGCCGAGGGCGCGGTGCTGTTCGTGAAGCTGTACGACGCCGACGCCAGTGGCGTGCGGACGCTGCCCGGCTCGGCGGTCGCGCCGGTGCGGGTGGCCGACCTGCCCGCCGACGGCACGCCGGTCGAGGTCACCGTGACGCTGCCCGGCGCGGTGCGCCCGGTCGAGGCCGACCACCGGCTGCAGCTGGTCGTGTCGACCACCGACATGGCGTACTCGAACGCCGCGGAGCCCGCCGCGTACCGGATCTCGCTGGCCTCGCCCGCGCTGTCGGTGCCGGTGGTGCCGGGCGTGAACGCGACCAGCGAGGTGCCGACCGGCGCGCTGTGGGGCATCGCGATCGTGCTGATCATCTGCGTCATCGCGGCCGTGGTCGCCTGGTTCCGCCGCAGGCTGACCGCGGACGTCGACCCGGAGCTCGAGTCGGTGCCGCTGGTGATCGAGAACCTGAGCAAGTCCTACGCCGGCGGGTTCGTCGCCGTGAAGGACCTGTCGTTCCGGGTGGAGCACGGCCAGGTGCTCGGCCTGCTCGGGCCGAACGGCGCGGGCAAGACGACGACGCTGCGCATGCTGATGGGCCTGATCCGACCCACCGAGGGCGGGATCAGGGTGTTCGGCCACCGGGTCAGCCCCGGCGCGCCGGTGCTGTCGCGGATCGGGTCGTTCGTCGAGGGCTCGGGCTTCCTGCCGCACCTGTCCGGCGCGGAGAACCTGCGGTTGTACTGGGCGGCCACGGGTCGTCCGCTGGAGCAGGCGCACGTCGAGGAGGCCCTGGAGATCGCGGGGCTCGGCAACGCCGTGAAGCGGCGGGTGCGGACCTACAGCCAGGGCATGCGGCAGCGGCTGGCGATCGCGCAGGCCATGCTCGGCCTGCCGGACCTGCTGGTGCTGGACGAGCCGACCAACGGGCTCGACCCGCCCCAGATCCACCAGATGCGCGAGGTGCTGCGCCGCTACGCGGCGGCCGGGCGCACCGTGCTGGTGTCGTCCCACCTGCTCGCCGAGGTCGAGCAGACGTGCACGCACGTGGTCGTGATGCACAAGGGGTCGCTGGTCGCGGCCGGTCCGGTCGACGAGATCGCGACCGGTGGCGGCGAGGCGAGCTTCAAGGTCGACCGGCCGGACGAGGCGGCCACCGTGCTGCGGAGCCTGTCGGGCGTGCACGACGTGCACGTGGACGGCGAGCAGGTCCACGCGAGCCTCAACGGCACGCCGCGCGCGTCGGCGTTGCAGGCGCTCGTGGCCGCGGGCGTGGCGGTGGACCAGGCCGGTCCGCGCCGCCGGCTGGAAGACGCATTCCTGGAGTTGGTGGGCGAATGAGCGAGAACGGTGTGCACACCGATCCGGCCGCGATCTCCGACCTGACGGACGCCGCGGAGGCCGAGCACTCGTCGGTCGCGCCGGACGGCTCGAAGGTCGGGTACAAGGCCGGGCGGACGTTGCCCGTGCGGGTGGAGCTGGTGCGGCAGTTGCGCCGCCGGCGGACGCAGTTGGTGCTGGGGTTCCTGGTGCTGCTGCCGTTCATCCTGGTGGTGGCGTTCGAGCTGGGTCAGGCGTCGCCGAACCGGCGGGCGGGCGGCTTCGTCGACCTGGCCACGGCCAGCGGCGTGAACTTCGTGATCCTGACGCTGTTCGTCAGCGGCAGCTTCCTGCTGCCGATGATCGTGGCGCTGTTCTTCGGCGACACGATCGCGAGCGAGGCGTCGTGGTCGTCGTTGAAGTACCTGCTCGCCGCGCCGATCCCCCGGCACCGGCTGCTGCGGCGCAAGGCGCTGGCGTCCGGGCTGATGTCGGTGTTCGCGCTGGCGCTGCTGCCCGCGGTGGCGCTGGTCGTCGGCGTGGTCTGGTACGGGGCGGGCGAGGCGGTGTCGCCGACCGGTGAGGCCGCGTCCTTCGGGGCCGGGGTCTACGGCGTGGCGCTGGCCGTCGTCTACATCTCGATCCACCTGTTCTGGGTGGCCGGGCTGGCGCTGTACCTGTCGGTGTCCACGGACGCGCCGCTGGGCGCGGTGGGCGGCGCGGTGCTGGCGTCGATCGTGTCGCAGATCCTCGACCAGATCACCGCGCTCGAAGGCCTGCGGGACTACCTGCCGACGCACTACGCGTTGGCGTGGGCGGACCTGCTGTCGTCGGACGTCGACTGGTCGCAGATGGCGAAGGGCACGTTCTCCGCCCTGGCGTACGGGGCGTTCTTCACCCTGCTGGCGGCGCGGAAGTTCGCGCGCAAGGACATCACCAGCTGAGGTAGGGCTCGTGGTCGACGGCGCATCGGGGCACTCCCGGTGCGCCGTCGTTCGTCACGGGAGGGAAGCCAGGCGGCACGCCTCGTCGACGACCGCCTGCGGCGTCACGTTCATCCACCGGAGGATCGACTCGCAAGTCTGCACGTTGCCGTCCTCGCCGAACCCGCACGCGCTGTCGACGATCACGCCGCCGTGGCCTTGGAGGAGCAGGTAGAAGTGGCAGTCGGCGGCGTCGGCGGTCGCGACCGGCGCGCCGGTGACCGCGGTGGCCGCGCTGAGGCCGACGACGAGGGCCGCGCACCGGAGGATCCGCCGAAGTCGCATGGTCCCAGTCTCGCGGTGGTGGAGATCCACCGCACGGGACCGCACGGAGTCCTCCACCCCGCCGTCCGGCGGGGTGTTCTAGGAGAGCGCTGGTCGCTTCGACTTGGGCAGCTTGGCCACGACGAGGTCGTAGGACAAGTCGAGGAGTTCGAGCAGCTCGTCGTCCGGCACGGCGCTACCCAGCCGGACCCGGTTCCAGCCGTAGCGCCCGATGTAGGCGCTGACCGCGACGTCGTCCGGGTAGCGCTCGCGCCAGTGCCCCGCGTCGTCGGCGGTGGCGCCCGACTTCACGCCGACGCTGCCGCCGTCCAGCGAGATGAACGCGAAGATCTTCCCGCCGACCTTGCAGCACAGCTCGCCGTCGCCGAAGGGGTAGGTCTCCTCCGCGCCGGGCTTGGCCAGGCAGTGCGCGATCACGTCGTCCAACGTCATGGCGTCACGCTAACCGGCGGCAATTAGGGTGATCACGTGACTGCCTACACGGACTACACCGACTACACGGACGAGGAAGGCCGGACCCTGCGCACGGCGGTCTTCGGCGCGATGGTGCTGGTGTCCACGGCCGAGCCGGGTGCGCTGGACGAGGAGAGCCACGCGGGCATCCGGGCGATGGCGACGTTCTCGCCCGGGCTGCGGCAGGTGCTGGGCGCCGCCCGGCCCGAACTGCCCGCGGGTTCGACGGCGGACGTGGAGGCGGGCGTGCTCGACGCGTTGCGGCGTTCGGTCGACATCCTGGCCGCGCGGACGCCCGACGAGGCGGCGGCGTTCCCGGCGGCGGTGCTGGCCGTGTGCGAGGAGGTCGCTTCGGCGGACGGACGTGTCGGCGAGGTCGAGAGCGCCGTGGTCGCCAAGGTCCGCGCCGCCCTGCAGGGCTGATGCCAAAGACCTGACCGAATCCTCCCGCGCCCATCCCGGCGCACCTGACGCCGCCGCTCGCCGACGGACGGTCCGAATGGACCGCTCGACGACGGTCCGACGTCCGCTCGACGCCGGCCCGGCGTCCGCTCGACGACGGCCCGGCGGCGGTGAGGAGCGGTGGGCGGGCGGCGGTGATGCGGTTGCTGTTGAGGCGGTGGCGGGTCGTGGGTGGACGCCGGGTGGCGGCACGCCCGGTGGGATCGCCGCCGGATGCGGGGTGTGAGGGGTTGGAGGCCTGTGGTCCGGGTTGCGGGGAGCCCGCTCGGCGCGGCGGGGTGGTGCGGCGCTGTCGAGCGGAGGGCCGGGGTTGCGCGAGTTGGCGACGCGATTGGTGGTGTCGGCGACGTGGTCACTGGTGTCACCGCGTAGCCGGAGCGCTGGGTAGCCGGGGCGCTGGGTAGCCCCAACCGTCCGCCGGCGGTGCGGAGAGCGCCGCCGGCGGTGGTTGGGGTTACTTCACGCCGGCGGCGTCCATGCCCCGCAGCTCCTTCTTCAGGTCCTGGATCTCGTCGCGCAGGCGGGCGGCCAGTTCGAACTGCAGTTCACGCGCGGCGCTCATCATTTGATCCGTCAGTTGTTGCACGAGGTCCGCCAGCTCGGAGCGGGCCATCGTGCCGGTGTCGCGGTCGGTCAGCACGCCGGAGCCGCCCCGGCCGTTGGCGCCCGGGTCGCCGGTCGGCTTCTTGCCCCGCGAGGCGTTGCGGCCGGAGCCGCCGGGGGCGATGGCGTCCTCCGCCTCGGCGTAGACCTGCTCCAGGATGTCGGTGATCTTCTTCCGCAACGGCTGGGGGTCGAGGCCCCGCTCCTCGTTGTACGCGACCTGCTTGGCGCGCCTGCGGTTGGTCTCGTCGATCGCGTGCCGCATCGAGTCGGTGATCCGGTCCGCGTACATGTGGACCTGGCCGGACACGTTGCGGGCCGCGCGACCGATGGTCTGGATCAGGCTGGTGCCCGAGCGGAGAAAGCCCTCCTTGTCCGCGTCGAGGATCGCGACCAGGGACACCTCGGGCAGGTCGAGACCCTCACGGAGCAGGTTGATGCCGATCAGCACGTCGTAGTCGCCCAGCCGCAGCTGCCGCAGCAGCTCGACCCGGCGCAGCGTGTCGACCTCGGAGTGCAGGTACCGGACGCGGATGCCGAGTTCGAGCAGGTAGTCCGTCAGGTCCTCGGCCATCTTCTTGGTCAGCGTGGTGACCAGGACCCGCTCGTCCCGCTCGGCGCGCACCCGGATCTCGTGCACCAGGTCGTCGATCTGGCCCTCGGTCGGCTTGACCACGACCTCCGGGTCGACCAGGCCGGTCGGGCGGATGACCTGCTCGACGAACTCGCCGCCGGTCTGGCCCATCTCGTACGGGCCGGGCGTGGCCGACAGGTACACCGTCTGGCCGATCCGGTCGGCGAACTCCTCCCACGTCAACGGGCGGTTGTCCATCGCGCTCGGCAGGCGGAAGCCGTGCTCCACCAGGTTGCGCTTGCGCGACGCGTCGCCCTCGTACATGCCGCCGATCTGCGGCACGGTCACGTGCGACTCGTCGATGACCAGCAGGAAGTCGTCGGGGAAGTAGTCGATGAGGGTCGCGGGCGCGGTGCCCGGACCGCGGTCGTCGATGTGGCGCGAGTAGTTCTCGATGCCGTTGCAGAAGCCGACCTGGCGCATCATCTCGATGTCGTACGCAGTGCGCATGCGCAGCCGCTGCGCCTCCAGCAGCTTGCCCTGCCGCTCCAGCGCGGCCAGCCGCTCGGCCAGCTCGAGCTCGATGTTGCGGATCGCCTTCTCCATGCGCTCCGGGCCCGCCACGTAGTGGGTGGCCGGGAAGATGCGCAGCTCGTCGACCTCCTTGACCACGTCACCGGTCAGGGGGTGCAGGTAGTAGAGCTTGTCGATCTCGTCGCCGAAGAACTCGACCCGCAGCGCCAGCTCCTCGTACGCCGGGATGATCTCCACCGTGTCGCCGCGCACGCGGAACGTGCCGCGGTTGAACGCGATGTCGTTGCGCGTGTACTGGATGTCGACCAACGCCCGCAGCAGCAGGTCGCGCTCGACCTCGCCGCCGACCTCCAGCTTGATCGACCGGTCGAGGTAGGACTGGGGCGTGCCGAGGCCGTAGATGCACGACACGGACGCGACCACGATCACGTCACGCCTGGTGAGCAGGCTCATCGTGGCCGAGTGGCGCAGCCGTTCGACGTCCTCGTTGACCGAGGAGTCCTTCTCGATGTAGGTGTCGGTCTGCGGGATGTACGCCTCGGGCTGGTAGTAGTCGTAGTAGCTGACGAAGTACTCCACCGCGTTGTCCGGGAAGTACCCCTTCAGCTC
This sequence comes from Actinosynnema sp. NPDC002837, assembly GCF_040295345.1. Classification (NCBI taxonomy): domain Bacteria; kingdom Bacillati; phylum Actinomycetota; class Actinomycetes; order Pseudonocardiales; family Pseudonocardiaceae; genus Actinosynnema; species Actinosynnema sp. NPDC002837. The sequence goes on along the minus strand of NZ_JBEOVG010000126.1, from coordinate 4,817 downwards.
GTTCGCCAGCTGCGCGGCCAGCGTCTTGTTCGGCGCCATCACCAGCGTGGGCCGCTGCACCTTCTCCACCAGCCACGCCGTGGTGGCCGACTTGCCCGTGCCGGTCGCGCCGAGCAGCACGACGTCCTTCTCCCCCGCGCGGATGCGCTTCTCGAGGTCCGCGATCGCCGCGGGCTGGTCGCCCGCGGGCTGGTAGTCGCTGACCACGCGGAACTTCCCGTCGGTGCGGGGGATGTCACCGACGGGACGATGCGACGAGTGCGCCTTGACCGGGATCTCGGTTGGGAAAGCCACGGGTACGACGGTACGCCGCGGGTACGACAATTTCCGATCCGGCCCAGGTCAGCGGGGCCGTGATCAGCAGTTGCAGTCGCAACCGCAGCAGTCGCAGTTGCAGTCGCAGTTCGGGCCGCAGTCGCCGCCGTTGCACCACGCTTCACGCGGCTTGCCGCTGAACGGCCCCGGGTACGGGTCGCGGCAGCAGTACTGGCACGTGCCGCACTGGTAGAGCACGGCCAGGCAGCCCAGGAGCGCGCCCCGGGTGACCGGCGGCTGCTTCAGCTTGGGCCAGCACCACAGGCCGCTGCCGGGAGGTGGCGGCCCGTTGCCGCGCCTGCCCTTCTTGCCACCCTTCGGCGGCTCGGGCGGACCGCCGTGGCCGGGAGCCGAGGGCGGCGGCACGTGACCGGGAGGCGGCACGTGACCGGCGTGCGGGCCGGGCTGCCCGTGGGGACCGGGTTGGGCCGGCGGCGGGTACATCCCCGGCGCGGGCTGCCAGCCGGGCGGCGGTGGCGGCGTGTGCGGACCGTGCGAGTGGGGGTCGCCGAACGCCCGCCGGATCGACTCCCGCACCTCGTGCGCCAGCAGCACGTGCACCAGCCGGTCGTCGGCGAACTCCACCTCCGCCATCGCGAGCTTGATGCCCAGCGCCGCGTCCTCGCACAACCGCCGCGCCTCGTCCAGCGTCGTGCCCGTGGCGACCAGCGGGTTCCACGCGCCGGACGCCCGGTCCTCCGCCAGGTCCTCCACCGCGTCCAGCAGGTGCGCCAGCCGCCCGAACAGCCGCCCGACCTCGCGCAACGGGGCCGCGTTGCCCGGCCGCCCGGCCAGCACCGCGGTCTGCGCCACGGCCTCGCCCGCCGCCGTCTCGGTCGGCTCCGTCACGGTCAGCACGGACGACCCGAGACCCGCCGCGGCCTCCACCGACGACTGCCGCCGCACGGCGTCCACCAGCACCGCCGTGTCGAACCCCAGGTCGAGGCCCGTCTGCGAGGCCTGCGCCGCCCACCGCCGCGCCACCTGCCTGCCGACGCCGCGCATCGGGGCCCGCGCGAACACGCCGTCGCCGTCGGCGACGTGGTCGCCGACCTTCGCCGAGGCCAGCACCAGGGACACCGACGCGGCCAAGCGCGCGCCCGTGCCCACGGCGACGTCCGCCGACTGCATACCCCTCAGGGCGCACGGCCCGGCGGAGCGCCGCGACCGTCCCGCCTGCGCCTCCACCAGGGCGGAGATGACCAGGCCGTCGTAGTTGGTGACCACGCGGGCCAGGTGGCCGTGGTCGTCGCGCAGCGCCAGGCACAGCCCGCACAGGTGCGCCAGCCACGACTCGCGCAGCTCGGGGCCCAGGCGGTTGCGGCAGGGGCGGATGATGCCGAACATGGCGGGAAGAGTAAGCGATCATCATACTTTCGGGTGACAGAAAGGAGCGTTCCGCCGGTGTCGATGCCTAAGGTCGGCGCTGTGACGTCGAGTGCCGCCGGGACCCGCATGCACATCCACCCGCCGAAGATCGAGTACTTCGACCTCGACGCGAAGAGCAACACCGATCCCAAGGGCCACCTGCGCGGGGTCGAGGAGTACCGGCTGACCGGTCACGGCCTCTACATGTCCCGCCCGGTGCCCGGCCACCCCCACCTGTCCCACTTCGAGTCGTGGCTGCTGCCCGCGCACGGCCTGCGCGTCACCCGGCAGTCGTGGCACCCGGGCCACGAGCGCGACTACGACCTGTACGTCGACGTGGTCGAGATCAGCTCCAGCGGCTCGGTGTGGAAGACCGTCGACCTGTACCTGGACCTGGTCGTGCGCACGGGCCGCAGCGTGACCGTGCTGGACACCGACGAGCTGCTGACGGCGCTGGACCGCGGGCTCATCCAGGCCGACCGGGCGCAGTGGGCGCTGGAGACGACCTACCGCGCGGTGGCCGGCATCGCCGCGCACGGTCACGACGCCGTGCGGTGGCTCGCGTCCCAGGGAACGATCACCACCTGGCGTCGGCGGTAATACAGACCGTCACACTTGCAGGTCAACCGCCATCCGAGTCCGTCACCTGATAGAGACCGCATACCACACAGACCGTGATGTAACGAATCGAACCGGATAGTTACCCGGAGCACACTTCCGGCTACCCTCGGGTCGCGTGGGAGCGGTCATCACACCTCAGCTCGTCGACGTGGTCGACACCGTCAGCGCAGTTCGCAGCTACTCCAGCGGCATGTCGCGGCACCTGTCCACGTGTCGGGTCGAGCCGTGGGGACTGCGGCTGGAGTGCCCGACGCCGGAGGACCCGTTCTCCGATTCGGAGGTCACCTGGTTGATGCCCTCGATCGGATTGCGGCTGACGCACCACCGACCCCGGTCCAGACACGCGCGCAGCGGCCCGAGCGTGCTCAGCGCGGTCCGCGTGCAGCGCGACGGCCGCGCGTGGCGCACCACCGACCTGCTGCTCGGCCTGGCCGTGCCCGGCGGCACGACCGCGCGGATCGTGCGCTGCGAGGAGTTCGCCGCCGCCGTGGCCGGGCGCGTCCTCGGACCCGGCGACGCCGACCAGGCGCTGCGCATCGTGCACCGCACCCTCGAGGAAGTCAGCCTCCACCGGCACGACCTCGGCTCGTGGCTGACCCACCGGGGCATCTACGACGCCTGGCCCTCCCTGTAGAAGGCGTCCACGCGCGCGGTCGCGGCGGCCATCCACGGCTCCTTCGACTCGGCGTAGGAGAAAGCGTCCGCGTCCCCCCTGTGCTTCTCCGCCAACTCCAGCTTCACCGCCGCGTACTCGTCCCGCGCCGCCGTGTCGGCCCGCAGCCAGTCGCGGAACCGGATCGCCCAGTTCCAGGCCGGACCGCCCTCGACCCGGACGTGCAGGTTGACCCGCCGTCCCGGATCCGCGCCCGCGTGCAGCCTCTTGCGCCAGCCCTCCGGCGCGTCGCCCTCGTACCGCACGCTGTCCTCGGCGTCGCCCAGGAACGGGAAACCCGCCTGCGCCAACGCCTCCTCCAGCTCGGCGGCTTCCTCCAGCGACGTCACGCCCAGCTGGAAGTCCAGCACGTCCTTCGCCGCGAGGCCGGGCACGGCCGTGGAGCCGATGTGCTCGACCGCGCGGCCACCGGCGGCGAGCCGGATGCGTGCCGCGACCCGGGCCGCCTGGACGGGCCAGGTCTCGTCGTAGGGCACCACCATCGGGGCGCCCGAGGCGTAGCGGCGCAGCCTGATGTTGGACTCGTAGCGCACCAGCCGGTCCGCCCACAGCGCGTCGACCTGCGCCAGCACCAGGTCGGGCGTGCCGGAGTTGTCCAGCCACACGTCCGCCACGGCCCGGCGGCGCTCGTCGTCGGCCTGCGCGGCGATGCGGCGGCGCGCGTCGTCCTCCGGCAGGCCCCGCTCGCGGAGCCGGACGAGGCGCTGGTCGAGGTCCGCGTGCACGATCACCACCAGGTGGTACAGCGGCGCCATGTCCTTCTCCACCAGCAACGGCACGTCGTGCACGACGATCGCGTCCGCGGGCGCGGCGGCGATCAGCTCGCCCGTGCGGGCCGCGATCCTCGGGTGCGTGATGCCGTTGAGCGTGGTCAGGGCCTGCTCGTCGCCGAACACCTTCGCCGCGAGCGCGGGCCGGTTCAGCGCGCCGTCCGCGCCCAGCACGTCCGCGCCGAACGCCTCCACCACCTCCCGCAGCCCGTCGGTGCCGGGTTCGAGCACCTCGCGGGCCAGCCGGTCGGCGTCGATCACCACCGCGCCGTGCTCGGCGAGCCTGCCCGCCACCGTCGACTTGCCCGACCCGATGCCCCCGGAGAGCCCTACGCGCAACATGGTGACCAGCCTGCCACGCGGCGGATCTTCAGGTGCCCTCGATGGGGGTCATGGACTGCTGGGCCACGGCGGCGAGGAAGCCGCCGATCGCGTCCTCGGGCAGCACGCCGACCTTCGCCCGCGCCACGAACGTGGTCTTGCCGAGCCAGCCGACGAGCAGGCGCTCGTCCTTGGCGCTGATCAGCTGGCCCTTCCGCTTGCCGACGTCGACCTCGCGGACGGTCGCGCCGTCCTCGCGTTCGGCGGCCACGCTGTCCGCGACCCGCGCACTGGCCGTCGGCTCGTCGTTGTACGTGGCCAGGCCGATGATGACGGGCGCGGCGGCGATCGGCTGCCGCTCGGGCACGCCGTAGTAGCAGTCGATCTTCCCGGTGCGGCCCAGCGACGGCTCCGGGATGCCGATGATGGTCTTCAGCTCGCCGGGCAGCTCGCGGCCGAGCTTCTGGTGGAACAGCTCGACCGGGATGACCAGCTCGCAGTCGTCGGGCAGCGGCCGGTCCGTCATCTGCGGGATCCGGCTGAACGACGTGGGCGGCACGATCGTCGGGATCTGCGGCTGCGCGACCGGTTGCGTCTGCACGGCGGCGCAGCCCGCGCTCGCGAGCACCACCATCGCCGCCAACACCGCCGTCCGCATGCTCATAGCATTCTCAACTTAGCGCACGGCAACGCCGATGAACCCCCGAAAGAGTGAACGACGATCGCCCCCCGCCCGAGGTGGGCGAGGG
>NZ_JBEOVG010000125.1:0-22374 GCF_040295345.1 Actinosynnema sp. NPDC002837 | reverse complement strand
GCCTGGCGGGACGCTTTTCCCCGCCAGGCCTGCCGGCTCCGACCAGCCTAAGGCACCCGAACCCATGTCAAATCGGGCCTAGGTGGGTGCGTTCCGGGTCCGTGGTGGTTCGTTGCGGCCGGTGGCGTCGGGTTGTTTGGGCGTTGAGGAGGGGTATGCGCAGGGCGTTGACGACGTGTCCGCTGTGTGAGGCGACGTGTGGGTTGGAGTTGACGATCGAGGGCGATCGGATCACTGGTGTTCGTGGTGATCGGCAGGACACGTTCAGCGGTGGGTTCCTCTGTCCCAAGGGTGCGTCGTTGGGGGCGTTGGACGCCGATCCGGATCGGTTGCGCGGGCCGTTGGCGCGGCGTGGTGGGTCGTTCGAGGCGGTGTCGTGGGGTGAGGCGTTCGAGCTGGTCGATCAGCGGTTGAGCGCGGTTGTCGGTGAGCACGGCCGGGATTCGGTCGCGATGTACTTGGGGAATCCGACGGTGCACTCGTTGGCCGGTGGGTTGTACGCCGGTGGGTTGAGGAAGGCGTTGGGGTCGCGCAACTTCTTCACCGCGGCCACGGTGGACCAGATGCCCAAGCACATGTCGTCAGGGCTGCTCTACGGGGGGATTTTCACCATTCCGGTGCCGGATGTGGACCGGACGGATTTCTTGTTGTTGTTGGGGGCGGATCCGTTCTCGTCGAACGGCAGTCTGTGGACGGTTCCGGATGCGCCGGGGCGGTTGAAGGCGTTGCGCCGGCGTGGTGGGGCGTTCGTGGTGGTCGATCCGCGTCGCAGTCGCACGGCGGCGGCTGCTGATCAGCACTTGGCGATCGTGCCCGGTACGGACGTGTTCCTGCTGTTGGCGATGGTGAACGAGTTGTTCGCGGCGTCGTTGGTGGATCTGAAGGACCTCGCGCCGCACGTGAACGGCGTGGAGGGGGTGCGGGAGCTGGCCCGGCCGTTCACGCCGGAGGCGGTGGCGTCGCGGTGCGGCATCGGGGCGGGGGAGATCCGGGCGTTGGCGCACCGGCTCGCGGCGGCGCCGCGGGCGGCGGTGTACGGGCGGATCGGCACGACGACGGTCGAGTTCGGCACGGTGGCCAGTTGGTTGGTGGACGTGCTGAACGTGCTGACCGGGAACCTGGACCGGCCCGGTGGGGCGATGTTCCCGATGCCCGCCCACATGCGGCGGGGGACGGGGACGGGCAAGGGGTTCGCGACCGGTCGGTGGCGCAGCCGGGTGCGGGGGTTGCCCGAGGTGGCGGGGGAGTTGCCGGTCGTCACGCTGGTCGACGAGATCGAGACGCCCGGCGAGGGGCAGGTCCGGGCGCTGGTGACGGTGGCGGGGAACCCGGCGTTGTCCGTGCCCAACTCGGCGCGGCTGGACGCGGCGCTGTCCACTTTGGACTTCATGGTGTCGGTCGACCCCTATCTGAACGAGACGACGCGGCACGCCGACGTCATCCTGCCGCCACCGCCGCCCAGCAGGCGTGCTCACTACGACCTGGCGTTCCTGTCGTTCGCGGTGCGGAACGTGGCGAAGTACTCGCCGCCCGCCGTGCCGCTCGGGCCGGACGAGCTGGACGAGGGCGAGATCCTGCTGCGGCTGACCGGGATCCTGGCCGGGCAGGGGGCGGACGCCGATCTCGACGCGTTGGTCGGGCTGTCGGGCGGGTCGGACCGCACCCGTGAGGAACGCCTGTTGGACGCGCGGTTGCGGGCCGGGGCGTACGGGTTGTCGGTGGACGACCTGCTGGAACGGCCGCACGGCGTCGACCTCGGGCCGTTGACGAGCCGGGTTCCGGAGGTCCTGCGCACGCCGTCCGGGCGGATCGAGCTGTGCCCCGAGCCGATCGAGGCCGACGTGCCGCGGGTGCTGGCGGCGTTGCGCGCGCCCGTCGACGGGATGGTGCTGGTCGGCCGGCGGCACCTGCGGTCGAACAACTCGTGGTTGCACAACGTGCCCGCGCTGGTGAAGGGCAAGCAGTTGTGCACGTTGCTGGTCAACCCGGCCGATGCCGAGCGGCTGGGTCTCGAGGACGGCGGGGTGGCGCGGGTGGCGTCGCGGGTGGGCGAGGTCGAGGCGACCGTGGAGGTCAGCGCCGACATGGCCGCCGGGGTGGTCAGCCTGCCGCACGGGTGGGGCCACGACCGGCCCGGCACGCGACTCGCCACCGCGCGCGCCCACCCCGGCGTCAACGTCAACCTGCTCACCGACGACCTGGCCGTGGACCCGCTGTCGGGCACCGCCGTGCTCAACGGCGTCCACGTGCGCGTCACCCCTTCCGCAGCCCAGTGAGGAGCACCGCCATGCCCGTGACCACGGCGCGCGTCATCGCCGACCTGCCTTTCGTGGCCGCCCAGGCGCACGACGACCGGGTGGCGTGGCGCCACCGGCGTGACGGGCAGTGGCACGACCTGACGTTCACCGAGGTCGCCGAGTGGGTCATGGAACTGGCGTCCGGGCTGGTGCACCTGGGCGTCGAGCCGGGCGACCGGGTGTGCGTGCTGGCGGACACCCGGGTCGAGTGGTCGGCGGCGGAGCTGGCGGTGCTCGCCGCAGGCGGCATCGTGGTGCCGATCTACCCGTCGAGCGCGGCGGAGGAGTGCGCGTGGATCATCGGCGACTCGGGCGCGGTGCTCGTGGTCGCGGAGAACGAGGCGCAGCGGGCCAAGGTCGAGTCGATCCGCGAGCAGGTGCCGTCGTTGCGGGACGTGGTCGTGATCGAGGGCGGCGGGCTGGACGAGCTGCGCTCGCAGGGCCGCACGTCGCCGTTGCCGGGCGAGCTGGACGACCGCCGTGCCGCGATCGACCCCGACGACCCGACCGTGATCATCTACACCTCGGGCACGACGGGTCCGCCCAAGGGCTGCGTGCTGACCAACCGGAACTGGCTGACGATGTGCCGGCTCAGCGAGGAGCTGTCGTACGTCCTGCCGGACGACGTGGCGTACCTGTTCCTGCCGCTGGCGCACGTGTTCGCGCAGATCGTGCACCTGGGCGCGCTGTACACCGGCCACACGGTCGCGTTCTACGGCGGTGACGCGTCGAAGATCGTGGCGGAGCTGGCGGAGGTGCGGCCGACGTTCCTGCCGTCCGTGCCCCGGATCTTCGAGAAGATCTACACCGTCGCCACGGCCGGCGTGCCGGAGGAGCAGTTGCGGCAGGCGGTGAAGGTGGGGCTGGCCGTGCGCCGGTCGCGGGCCGCGGGTCAGCCGGTGCCGCCCGACCTGGCCGCCGCGTTCGAGCGGGTGGACCCGGTGTTCGCCAAGGTCCGGGCGATCTTCGGGGGCAGGCTGCGGCAGGCGTTGTCCGGGGCGGCGCCCATCTCGGTGGAGGTGCTGGAGTTCTTCACGGCCGCCGGCGTGCCCGTGCTGGAGGGGTACGGCATGAGCGAGTCCACGGGTGTCGGCACGGTGAACACGTTGGCGCGGCACAAGCTCGGCTCGGTCGGCACGTACGGGATGGCGGGGCTGCAGCTGAAGGTGGCCGAGGACGGCGAGCTCCTGATGCAGGGGCCGCACGTGTTCGCGGGCTACTGGAACAACCCCGCCGCCACCGCCGAGGTGCTGACCGACGGCTGGCTGCACACCGGCGACCTCGGCGAGGTCGACGACGACGGCTTCGTCACCATCACGGGCCGCAAGAAGGACATCATCATCACCGCCGGCGGCAAGAACATCGCGCCCGCGAACGTCGAGAACCAGCTCCGCCAGTCGCGCTGGATCTCGCACGCGGTGGTCTACGGGGACCTCAAGCCGTACCTGGTCGCGCTGATCACCTTGGACGTGGACGAGATCGTGCCGTGGGCTCAGGCCAAGGGCCTGCCGACCGACCTGCCCGCCCTGGTCCGCACGCCCGAGGTGCGTGACCTGGTGCAGGGCGTGGTGGACGAGGCGAACTCCCACTTCGCGCACGTCTCGCAGGTCAAGCGCTTCACCGTGCTGGACCGCGACCTGAGCCAGGACGTGGGCGAGCTGACCCCGACGTTGAAGGTGAAGCGGAAGGTGGTGCACTCCACGCACGCCGCGCTGTACGACGGGCTCTACAGCTGATCGACTGCCGGGCGTCGATCGGACGGAGACGGAGGTCGGGCGGTGGACCGGACGGCGTTGGACGTGCTCGCGGCGGGCATGGCCGGCCGGGATGGCGAGCAGGTGTTCCGCGAGCTGCGGGAACGGGGGCACTCGCCCATCGCGACCATCTACGTCGCGTCACGCGTCCTGGGGCTGTCGTTGGCGGAGGCGAAGGCCGCGCTCTTCCGGAGCGACGCGTGGCGTGACCGGCGGGACGACTGGGGGCGGCTGCACGACGAGGTTGCAAAGGGGTCTTTGCAACAGTAGCTTTGCATCATGGTCGCACCACGCGAGATCTCCGACGTCGACGAACTGCGGACGCTGGCGCACCCGTTGCGCCAGCGCATCCTGCGCCACCTCGGGCAGCACGGGCCGGCGACGGCCAGCGCCCTGGGCAAGGCGCTCGGCGAGAGCAGCGGTGCGACCAGTTACCACCTCCGGATGTTGGCGAAGCACGCGTTCGTGGAGGAAGTGCCCGAACGCGCGCACGGCCGTGAACGGTGGTGGCGGGCGCCCGTGCAGGACTTGCGCGGGCCCCGCGCGCCGGAGGACCCGGAAGTGCGCACCCTCGTGGACCAGCTCAGGCAGCTCAAGCTGGCCGCCGACCAGGAGCTGTTCGACGAGTTCCTGGCCCGGCGGTCGGAGCTGGGCGAGTGGGCGGACGCGCTGCCGTACTCGCGCGGCTCGGTGCGGGTGACGCTGCCCGAGCTGCACGAGTTCTTCGACGAGTACATGGCGCTGCTCAAGCGCTACCAACGACCGGTGGACGAGACGCCCGCGGACGCGCGGCACGTCGCCGTGCGCTTCTTCGCGTTCCCCGTCCCCGCGGACCGCCCCTGACCTGAAGCCCGGGCCGTCGAGCTGGCACTCGACGACCCGGGCGGGCGGAAGCCGCAGCACCACGCCGAAACCGGCGTGTTCCTCGTACGTGCGAACCTCCTCGGGAAGGAGAGCACCCGTGCTCCCCGAACGCAACTCGCGACTTCGTCGTGCCCTCATCCGGTTGCTCGCGGCACTGGCCGTCGGCACGGCGGCGGCCGCGTGGTCACCGCCCGCCCACGCGGACCAAGCCGGTCTGGTCGAGCAGGACATCACCTTTTCGAGTGGAGAGCTGACGCTCCACGGCACCGTGATCGCCCCCGACGCGGACACCCAGCACCCGGCCGTGGTGATGGTGCACGGCTCCGGCCGGGTCGCGCGGGACGGCTACCGCCAGGAGGCGGAGGCGTTCGCGCGGGCCGGCATCGTCACGCTGATCTACGACAAGCGGCCGAAGCGGTCCAAGTCCGACGTCGACTTCGAGCTCCTGGCCGACGACGCGCTGGCCGCCCTGCGCGCGCTGAAGGCCCACCCCGGCGTCGACCCGGCCCGGACCGGCCTGTGGGGCGTCAGCGAGGGTGGTTGGGTGGCGCCGCTGGCCGCCGCCGGCTCGACCGACGTCGCCTTCGTGGTCACGGTCGGCGCACCCGGCACGGCGCCCGAGCGCCAGCAGTCCTGGAACCTCGACAACCGGCTCGCCGCCGCCGGCGTGTCCGGCTCGCTGGTGGACACCGTCTCCCGCACGACGCTCGGCCTGCTCGTCGGCGCGGGGCTGTTCCCCGAGGCCGGCTACGACCCGGCGCCGGTGCTGGCCCGGATCACCCAACCGGTGTTGGCCCTGTGGGGTGACCTCGACCGGGTGATCCCTGGCGCGGAGAGCATGCGCGTGTTCCAGGAGTCACTCGACCGGGGCGGCAACCGCGCCTACACCCTCCGCGCGGTGCCCGGCGCCGATCACACCATGCGCCGGTCGCCGGACGGCTTCCAACGCGGCGAGGAGGTCTCCCCGGCCTACCTGGAGCAGGTCGCCACCTGGGTGAACAGCACCGGACCGCGCACGGTCGACGTCGGCCCGCCGCCGCGGCAGGAGCGGCAGAGCACGCCGGTCGAGCCCGGGTCGCCGGCGGTGCAGCTGATCGCGGTGGGAGTGCTGCTGCTGGTGTTCGCGGGGTACGGGCTGAGCGCGTTCCGCCGGCTGCGGAGCACGCGACCCGTGCGTCGACCGGCGCGCGTGCTCGCCGCGACCGGCCTGCTGAGCGTGCTCGGCCTGTTCGGCTACCTCGGCCACCTGGCGTCGAGCGGCGCGCGGAGCCTCGGCCCGGTGGTGCTCGGCCGGCCGCTGCCGTGGCTCGCGCTGCAGGTCCTGGCGGTGGCGGTGGTGGCGGCGACCGCGGTCACCGCGACGAGGGCGTGGCGGGCCAGGGCCGACCTCAGGGCGGGGCACCGGGTGCGGCTGGGCCTGCTGGTGGCCGGTGGCGTGCTGTTCGTGCCCTGGGCCGTCCACTGGGGCCTGCTGCTGCCGTAGCCGTCACCGGCTCAGGGCGGTCTCCCGCTCCACGTGCGACAGCTTCTCCGGGTTGCGCATGAAGTAGAGCCCGGTGATCAGGCCGTCCTCGACCCGCGCCGCCACGACGCCGTCCAGCTCGCCGTCGAGCCGGAGGATCACCGCCGGGCCGCCGTTGAGCTGCGCCGGCTCGGCCGTCGTCCGCGTGCCGACGACGTCCCAGCGGGCGGCCAGGAAGCGGGCCACCTTGTCCGCGCCGACGACGGGCTTGCGCGCGGCCTGCTTGAGCCCGCCGGCGTCGCTGAGGATGACGACGTCCGGCGCGAGCACGTCGAGCAGGCTCTGCAGGTCACCGGTCTCGACCGCCCGCTGGAACGCCGCGAGCGCGGCCCTGGCCTCGGCCGGGTCGGTGCCACCGCGCGGCCGGCGCTCGGCGACGTGGGCCCTGGCCCGGTGCGCGATCTGGCGCACCGCGGCCGGGGTCTTGTCGACGGCTTCGGCGATCTCGTCGTAGCCGACGTCGAACACGTCGCGCAGCACGAACACCGCCCGCTCGGTCGGCGCGAGCGTCTCCAGCACCAGCAGCATCGCCATCGAGACGCTGTCGGCCAGCTCCACGTCCTCGGCGACGTCGGGCGTGGTCAGCAGCGGCTCGGGCAGCCAGGGGCCGACGTAGGACTCCTTGCGCCTGCCGAGCGCGCGCAGCCGGGTGAGCGCCTGGCGGGTGACGATCCGGACCAGGTACGCGCGCTGGTCGCGCACGGTGTCGAGGTCGACGCCCGTCCACCGCAGCCAGGTCTCCTGGACGACGTCCTCGGCGTCGGCGGCCGAGCCGAGCAGCTGGTAGGCGACGGTGAAGAGCAGGTTGCGGTGGGCGACGAACGCCTCGGTCGCGGGACGCGTCTCCGCCGTGCTGCCCATCGGTCGCTCCTGTTCGTCCGCCACCGGTCCGACGCCGTGTAACGCGCGTCACGCGACCGGCCTGTCACAGGGCTCGCGACACCGGCGTCTCCTGGTCGACAAGTCGCTCGACCAGGAGGAACGCCATGAACCTCGCCCTGTGGATCGTCACCGGCGTGCTCGCCGCCGCCTACTTCTTCGGCGGCGGCGGCAAGCTCGTCCTGTCCAAGCAGAAGATAGCCGCCACCGGGCACAGCGCGGCGTGGACCGAGGACTGGAGCGCCGGCTCCATCAAGGCCATCGGCGTGTTGGAGATGCTGGGCGCGTTGGGGCTGGTCCTGCCCGCCGTGCTCGGCGTCGCGCCGGTCCTGGTGCCGTCGGCCGCCGTCGGCCTGATGGTCGTCATGGTCGGCGCGGCGGTCGTCCGCTTCCGGCGTGGGGAGTTCAAGCTGATGGTGGTGGACTTCGTGTACCTCGCGCTGCTGGCCTTCGTGCTGTGGGGCCGTCTCGTCGCCGAGCCCTTCACGGGATGACCACGGTGCGCGTAGACCTCCTCGGGCGACCCGACCTGCTGCACGGCGCCGTCGCGCAGCACCACGAGCCGGTCGGCCGGCGCCAACGCCTCCTCCCAGTCGTGCGTGACGTACACGGTGGTCAGCCCGAGCGACCGGTGCGGTCGGCGGATCTCGGCGCGCACCTCCAGCTGCAGCGAGGCGTCCGGATTGGACAGTGGCTCGTCCATCAGCCGGGCAGGAGCACGGCGGGTCGGAGCACGGCGGGTCGGCGGAACCGCGACGTCGGGCGCATCCGCTCCCCCTCTCCAACCGGGACACCACTGGACGCTGGTGGGGAAAGCCCTTACCGTTTCGGGTAGCAGGACGAATGACGACACGCGACCGGCTCGGGGGTCGACAGTTGCGCAAGTTCCGCAAACTCAGACCCTGACGCTCGCGCACGTCCCGTCCTCATCTGCCGCCGCCGCCGCGCCAATCCCCCGGTGTTCCGGGGGAGTCGTCAACGACTGTGGAGGCATCTGTGGCACCCCGTACCAGGAGAGCCTGGTCGACCTCGCTCGGCTCGCTCGCCACCGCGCTCGCCGTGGTGGCGTCCGCCCTGGTGTCCGCCGCGCCCGCGAGCGCGGCTCCCGTCCTGCTCTCCCAAGGAAAACCGGCCACCGCGTCCTCTTCCGGCAGTTCCGGCTTCGCGCCCTCGGCGGCGGTGGACGGCAACTCCGCCACCCGCTGGGCCAGCCAGGGCGGCATCGACCCGTCGTGGATCCAGGTCGACCTCGGCGCGGTGGCGACGATCACGCGGGTCCGGCTCCAGTGGGACCTGTCGTGCGCGCGCGGCTACCGGCTCGAGACGTCGTCGAACGCGAGCACGTGGACCAGCGTCTATACCACCGCGAACGGCGCGGGCGGTGTGGAAGACCTCGTGGTGAGCGGAAGCGGTCGCTACGTCCGGATGTACGGCACGACGCGCTGCCGCACGGCGTCCTACTACGGCTACTCGTTGCAGGAGTTCCAGGTGTTCGGCGAGACCGGGCAGGCGGACACCACGCCGCCGTCACCGCCGGCGAACCTGCGCTCGGCCAACGTCACGCCCACGTCGGTCGACCTGGCCTGGGACCCGGCGACCGACAACGTCGGCGTGACGTCCTACGAGGTCTACCAGCGGGGCCAGTTCGTCAAGTCCGTCACCGGCACGTCCACCACGATCACCGGCCTGAACCCCAACGGCTCGTACGTCTACTACGTCAACGCCAAGGACGCCGCGGGCAACATCTCCCAGGCGGGCAACAACCTCGAGGTGACCACACCGCCCGCGCAGGCCGACACCGAGCGGCCGACCACCCCCACGGGGCTGCGCGTCACGGGCGTCACCGCGAACTCCGTGTCGCTGGCGTGGAACCCGTCCACCGACAACGTCGGCGTGACCCGCTACGAGGTCCTCGCGGGCGGCGCGCCGGTGGGCGAGACCACGGGCACGTCGGCCACCATCGGCGGGCGCAGCCCGAACACCTCGTACCTGATGAACGTGCGGGCGTACGACGCGGTGGGCAACGTGTCCGACTGGAGCATGGCGATCACCGCCACCACGTCGTCCGGCGGCGACCAGGTCGGCGCGGTGACGCAGCTGGCGACGGACAACGACGTGCCGTGGGGCTTGGACTTCCTGCCCGACGGGTCGGGCGTCTACTCGCGGCGCGACGCGTTCGACATCGTCAAGCTGTCGCCGTCCGGGGTGAGGACCACCCTGGGCACGGTGCCGAACGTCGTCACGACGAACGGTGAAGGCGGCCTGCTGGGCATCGAGGTGTCGCCGACCTTCGCCTCCGACAACTACCTGTACATCTACCACACGGCCGCGAACGACAACCGGATCGTGCGGATGAAGGTGCAGAACAACGCGCTGGTGCAGTCGTCGTTGCAGGTGCTGCTCACCGGCATCCCGCGCAACCGCTACCACAACGGCGGCCGGCTGCGGTTCGGCCCGGACGGCAAGCTGTACGCGGGCACCGGCGACGGCCAGAACGCCAACTGGGCGCAGGACCTGTCCAACCTGGGCGGCAAGGTGTTGCGGCTCAACGCCGACGGCTCCGCGCCGTCCGACAACCCCTTCTACGGCAACGGCGGCAACGCCCGGTACGTGTGGACCTACGGGCACCGCAACGTGCAGGGCCTGGCGTTCGACGGCCAGGGCAGGCTGTGGCAGGCCGAGCTGGGCAACACGATCATGGACGAGCTGAACCTGTCCGAGCGCGGCGGCAACTACGGCTGGCCGTCGTGCGAGGGCACGTCGGGCAACTGCTCCGGCTACGTCGCGCCGAAGCGGACGTGGAGCACGGCGAACGCCTCGCCCAGCGGCATCGCCATCGTCAACAACGCCCTGTACATGGCCACGCTGCGCGGCAGCAGGCTCTACCGGATGGTCATCAGCGGCACGTCGGTCGGCTCGGAGACGACCCACTTCCAGGGCACGTACGGCCGGCTGCGCACCGTCGAGCCCGCGCCGGACGGCAGCCTCTGGCTGACCACCAGCGACGACCGGGACAGCACGCCGAACAACTCCAACAGCCGCATCCTCCGGGTGCAGCTGAACTGAGCGGTCCCGACCGCGCGCGAGGCGGTCCCGGTCGACCCGGGGCCGCCTCGTCGCGTGTCGGGCCGGTGAACCGGACGTCCCGCGGGCACGTGTCATGACTGCCGCTCGGGACACGTCCGAGCCCGAGCCGAACGGGAAGAGATGCGCGACCCGATCCTCGAACGCGCGCTGCGCCAGGTCCGCGCGGAGCGGGCGCGCGACCGCGGCCGCCGCGGTGGCGTCGTCGCGGCGGTGAGCACCGCGCTCGCCGTCGCGGTGCTGGCCGGCGGGGTCCACCTCGGCCGGCGCAGCGCGCCCGGGCAGCGGCTGCTGGACGCCACCGCGGCCGACGGCGTGCGGCTGACCACGACGGTGACGCCCGCCGACGGCTGGGTGCGGCTGAGCGCGGTGGTGGCCGGCGTCGACGCGGGGGAGCGGTGCCGGCTCGTGGTCACCGACGTGCGCGGCCTGCGTTACGCGGCGGGCGGCTGGATCGCCTCGCGGCGCGGCGACACCGCCCTGGCGGGCGCCGCCGTGGTCGACCCGGACGAGCTCGCCGCCGTCAGCGTCGTCACCGAGGACGGCCGCGTCCTGGTCACCTCGCCGACCCCGGTGCCCTGATCTGCCCACTCGGGCAGAGGCGCGCGTCGCACGCCCGGCGTCCGAATAAGCTGTGGGCCGTGAGGTGGTCGCCGCTGCTGCTGGTGCTCGTGCTGGCGGCGGGCTGCGCGGACGGCCGCACCGTGGCCATCGACGAGGTGCCGGTGGCGGTCGAGTCGGTCACCACCACCCAGGACGCGTCCACCGGCACGTTCCGCGTCGACTGCGGGCGCAACGAACCACGCCACCTCAACGCCGACAACATGGTCATCGCGCCGGGTCAGCCGTCCGGCGCGCACCACACCCACGAGTACGTCGGCAACCTGAGCACGAACGCGGGCTCCACCGACGACTCGCTGGCCGCCGCCGGGACCACCTGCCCGGCGGAGGACCGGTCCACCTACTACTGGCCGGTGCTGCGGCTGACCGACCGGACCGGGCACGACGAGCACGCGCCCGGCGGCGGCGCGCACGGCAACACCGGCGAGGTGCTGCCGCCGTCGAGGGTGGAGATCACGTTCACCGGCAGCCCGGTCAGCGAGGTCGTGCCGATGCCGAGGTTCCTGCGCATGATCACCGGCGACCCGGCCGCGCTGACCAGCGGCCGCGGCCGGGCGCGGTGGAGCTGCACCGGGTTCGAGGACCGGCACACCGACCGCTACCCGGAGTGCGCGCCGGGCAGCGCGGTGCTGCGCACGTTCGACTTCCCGAGCTGCTGGGACGGCCGCAACACCGACAGCCCGAGCCACCGGGCGCACGCCGAGTTCCCCGGGTCGAACGGGGTGTGCCGGCCGGGCACGTTCCCGGTGCCGAAGCTGCGCGTGCGCGTCGCCTACGACGTGCCGGCCGGGCGGCCGTACGCCCTCGACAGCTTCCCCGAGCAGCGGCGCGACCCGCGCACGGACCACGCGATGTTCGTCAACGTCATGCCGGTCGGGCTGATGGACCGCGTCACGTCCTGCCTGAACGCCGGCGAGACCTGCGCCTAGCCCGGCGACCGGTCAGTCGTCCTCGCCCTTGATGCGCGGCGACGTGGCGCAGTTGTACCGGGCGCCGTCGCTGGTGTTCTGCTGGCAGATCGTGAACGTGTAGTCGGCGTTCTCGAGGAGCACGTCCACGTTGTTGGAGGTGCAGTCGTCGTTGTTGCCGTTGCCGTCCCGGATCCAGGCGAAGTGGTTCCAGCTGCCGTCCCGCTGCCGGACGTTGAGCCGGCCGGACACCCCGACGTCGTCGGTCTTGGTGTCGCAGATCTTGTAGATGTCACCACTGTCGTCGTAGCTCATCCGGGCGACACCGTCCGGGTGCGACCAGGCGTCGCTGATCGCCATCGCGCCGGGGGCGGTGGACAGGACCAATCCGAGCACCATTAAGAGCGTCGCGATCACATTCCTGGGTTTCATCGACAATCCCTCTCGTCGGATGTCCGTCGACCTTCAGGTCGACGTGCCCGGCGGAAGCTACCCACGTGTTTCCGGCTTGTCCACGGTCCACAGGTGCGGAGTAGCGTGCCCGCGGTCATTGTGCTTACCCTCGTGGAGGCAGGCATAGTGCCTGGTCAGTGCCCTTTAATGTCGTCACGCGGTCGTTTTCGGATATTGCCGGTGACGCAATTCTGCCCACCCGGTCGGGGGAGATTACCGAAGTGTCGTGCCGAGCTGGGCTATTCCGTTCCGTCCGGAATTTCGGGCCCGCGGTGATCGTACCCACTTGGCCGTCGCGGCGGTCGCCCGGTGCGGCCGCGGGCACACCCGCGAAACTCGTCCCGCCCCGAGGTGAACCGAACCCGGCCGGCGTCCGTGTCCGGGGAGGGAGTTGACGAGAGGAGTGGGTGGATGGCGGCTCTGTGGTCCCGGAAACGGGAGGCCGCGGCCGACGAGGCACTGATCCGATCCCTCTACGAGGAGCACGGTCGGGCGCTGCTCGCGTACGCGACGCGGCTGACCGGCGATCGGGCGTCGGCCGAGGACGTCGTCCAGGAAACCCTCGTGCGCGCGTGGCGGCACCCGGACGCCTTGGTGAACGGCAAGGGCTCGGTCCGGGGGTGGCTGCTCACGGTGGCGCGCAACATCGTCACCGACCGGTTCCGGGCGAAGGCGGTCCGGCCCCAGGAGGTGGCGGAGGCGCCCACGGCCACGCCGGTGCAACGCGACCACGCGGACTCCGTCGTCGACTCGGTGGTGGTGCTCGAAGCGCTGGACCGGCTGTCGTCCGACCACCGCGACGTGCTCATGGAGATCTACTTCCGCGGCCGGAGCGTGACGGAGGCGGCCGAGGCGTTAGGGGTGCCGCCGGGCACGGTGAAGTCGAGATCCCACTACGCGCTGCGGGCGTTGCGAGAGACGTTCGTCGGGCAACAGGTCGCGCTGAAGGGGGTGGCCGGATGACCACGAACCACGATCCACAGCTGCTCGGCGCATACGTGCTGGGCGCACTCGACGAGCGGGAGGCACGTGCGGTGGAGGACCACTTGGCGTCCTGCCCGCGGTGCGACGAGGAGTTGGCCGAGCTGCGAGCGATGGAGGAGGCCATGGGCGACGTGCCGCCCGAGGCGTTGCTCGACGGCCCGCCCGAGGACGGCGAGCTGCTGCTGCGGCGCACGCTGCGGCAGGTGCGGTCCGAGCGCGGCGCCCGGCTGCGCCGCCGCCAGGTCGGCCTGGGGCTGGTCGCGGCGGCCGCGGCCGCGGTCGTGCTCGGCGGTGGTTTCGCGGTCGGCCGCGGCACCGCGCCCGACGTGGGCGCCGTGCCGGGGACGACGACCGCGCCCGCGCCGCCCGCCGGGACGAAGCTCGGGTCGGCCACCGACCCGGTCACCGGCGCGCGGATGACCGTGCAGGTCAGGCCCGCCGCCGGGTGGGTGCGGGTGAACGCCTCCGTCGCGGGCGTCGCGCAGGACGAGAAGTGCAGGCTGATCGTCGTGGCGAAGGACGGCCGGACCGCGGAGGCGGGCAGCTGGCTCGTCTCGGCGGCCGGTGAGGAGGACGGCACCAACCTCGACGGCTCGGCGCTCATCGCGCCCGAGGACGTCGCGGCGATCGAGGTGCGCAACTTCGACGACGAGCGGATCGTCACGGTGCCGGTGTAGCCGGGGGTGACCCGGTGAGGCCCTCGCGCGCGGGGGCCTCACCGGTGTCGGGGGTCAGGGCTTGAGCACGACCTTGCCCACGGTGGCGCGGCCCTCCAGCGCGGCGTGCGCCTTGGCGGCCTCGCTGAGCGGGAACGTCGTGGTCAGCGGGGTGAGCCTGCCCTCGGCCAGCGCGCGCATCGACAGCTCCTCCAGCCCGCGCAGGTTCGTGCCCTTCATCATCCGCGGCCCGACGACGACCGACGCGGTGATGCCGAGGCGGTAGAGGTCCGAGGTGTCGATGGCGGTGGGCGCGCCCGCCGACCAGCCGAACAGCAGGATCCGGCCACCGACGCCGAGCAGCTCCAGCGACTTGCGGCCGGCCTCACCGCCGACGCCGTCGAGCACGACGGTGACCTGCCCGATGCCCTCGTCCCAGTCCGGGCGCGTGTAGTCGGCCACCACGTCCGCGCCCAGCTCGCGGACCAGGTCCAGCTTGGCAGTGCTCGCCACGCCGACCACCTTGGCCCCGACCGCCTTGGCCTCCTGCACGAACAACGCGCCGAGCCCGCCCGCCGCCGCGGTCACCAGGACCACGTCGTCGGCGGTGAGCTCGGCGATGCGCAGCACGCCGACGGCGGTGCGGCCGGTGCCGATCATGGCCACGGCCGCGTCGTCGGACACGTGGTCGGGCAGCTCGTGCAGCGAGGCGGCGTTCGCCACGGCCTGCTCCGCGTACCCGCCGCTGGCCTGGCCGAGGTGCGCGACGACGCGCTTGCCCAGCCAGTGCGGCTCGACCCCGTCACCCAGCGCGGTGACGACCCCCGCGACCTCCCGGCCCGGCGTCATGGGCAGCGCGGGCAGCGGGAACGGCCCGCCGTGCTCACCCCGGCGGATCGCCGTGTCGAGCAGGTGCACCCCGGCCGCGGACACCGCGACCCGCACCTGGCCCGCGGCCGGCTCCGGGTCCGGCGCCTGCTCGTAGCGCAGGTTCTCGGCCGGACCGAACTCGTGCTGAACGATGGCGTGCATCACTTGATCCCCTCTGAAGTCCTGCGCGCCACGCTAGGAGTTCGAGTTAAGTCGAGGTCAAGCGATCGTGCCCGATGGTCTCGGAGGTCGGTCCGACCAATTCGCGAACGCCGAAATTCCTTTGACGTGAGCGGCTTGTTCGGAGATAGTCGTACCGACACCGCGGTGGTGTTCGACGAACCACAAAGGGGACCTTCGTGAACAGCAGGGAGACCGAGTGGAACGGCTCCGCGACGCGTGCGTCCGGTGACCGGGGCCAGCGCTCCTGACCTGCCCGTACGTCAATAAGACGACACGGTGCGTGATTATTCGAAAAACTTATCGGTCTATTGGCCGTAATGATCGGCGCGCATTTGGCGTGGCACTGGCGGCCCGACCTTCATGGGGTGGGTCGGGGCGGATAAACCCCGGCACGACGGGGCGTGTGACTCCTGTCGGGAAAGGGGGGACGGGTTCGTGCGCCCGTCCCCCGCCGCCATTCGGCCCAAGAACCGGGCCCGGGCGGCGGCGGGCTGTTTGCGGTTCAGGCGCGACGGGTAGTCGGTGGGCGTCCGGAGCCCGGTCAGACGGGCTCGTGGTCCTCAGTTGGAGGGCGAGATGACCCACCACTCGACGGTCGGTCGCGTCAAGGTCGCGGGCCTGCAACCCGCCCAGGTGCTCGCAGGCCTGGTCGGTTTGGTCTTCCTCGCGTTGGGTGTGCTGGGCTTCGTGCGCACGGGGTTCGGCGACTTCGCGGGCGACCAGCACGCGATGCTGCTCGGGTTCGCGCTGAACCCGCTGCACAACGTGGTCCACCTGGCGTTCGGCGTGCTCGGCCTGCTGATGGCGAGCACGTCCGGCCTGGCCCGGCTGTACGGCTGGATCCTGTTCCTCGGCTACGGCGCCGTGCTGCTGTGGGGCCTGGCCCTGGCCGGGGTGTTCTCCACCAACCCGGTCGCCGGTCTCGGCAACCCGCTGGCGCTCAACGTCAACGACAACTGGCTGCACCTCGGCCTCGCCGCCGTCGGTCTGCTGATCGCGGTGCTGCCGGCGCGGCGGAAGATCGTGACGGAGGAGCCGGTCGACACGCGCACCGGCGAGCCGATCGCCCCGATGGTCGATCCTGCCGCTCCTGGTGGTCCCGGGGAGGCGGAGCGGCGTCGGGAGCAGGCCCGGTACGAGCGGGAAGCGAGCATTCGCGACCCCAAGGCCGATCCGGTGACGCAGGAGATGCCGGCGCAGCGCACCGACGACGTGCCGCACGGCGCGCACCGCGACCAGCGGATCGAGTCGGTGGACCCGACCGTGAACCCGCGGCCGGTCCAGCCGATCGACCCGGCCATCGCGGAGCAGCACAAGTCGCGGTTCAGCCGGTGACGTTCGCGGTCAGTCGGTTGTGCAACCGATCCTGATGCGCTGACGGCAAGACGTGCGGTGCACGGTCCCGAGCGGACCGTGCACCGTCGTGCGTTGCCGGCTCGTGCGGGGTCAGGCCGCTGAGTCCATGCGGTCCACTTGGTCGTCGTCCAGTTTGATCTCCAGCGCGCCCAGGGTCTCCTCCAGCTGTGCGAGCGAGGTGGCGCCCACCAGCGGGATGATGTCCTGGCGCATCAGCCACGCGAGCACGACCTGGTTGACGGTGGCGCCGAGCTCCGCCGCGACCTCGTGCAGCACCTTCAGCCGCCGAGTGGTGCCGGGGTGGTCGTACGCCTCGCCCAGCGGCTTGTCCCGGTACCTGCCCGAGAGCAGCGCCGAGTACGCCACGAGCGTGACGTCGCCCTCCGCCCGCGCGTAGTCGAGCAGCTCGGCGGTCATGTGCACGTGACCGCCCTCGGGCAGCTTCACACCCGGCCGCGGGCGGAGGTAGCTGTACCGCTGCTGCACGGCGTTGTAGAGCGGCCAGCCGTTGGCCCGCGAGACCGCCCGTGCCCGGTCGAAGCGCCACGTGGCGTGGTTGCTGGCGCCGATCTCGCGCACCGTGCCGGCTTCGACGAGGGACGCGAATCCGCCGAGGGTGTCCTCCAGCGTGACGCTGCGGTCCTCGATGTGGCTGTAGTAGAGGTCGATGTGGTCGATGCCCAGCCGTGCCAGGCTCGCGGCGGCGGCGCGGCGGACCGTGTCGCCGGCCAGGCCCTCGGCGTTCTCCAGCCCGGTGCCCGGCGTCAACGGCCGCGCGCCCATCTTGGTGGCCACGACCATGTCGTCGCGGTTGCCGCGCGCGGCCAGCCAGCGACCGACCATGTGCTCGCTCTCGTCGCCCGTGCCACCGTCCCAGAACACGTAGTTGTTGGCCGTGTCCAGGAACGTGCCGCCCGCCTCGGCGAAGCGGTCCATGATCGCGAACGAGGTCTGCTGGTCGACTGAGGTGCCGAACGGCAGCGTGCCCAGCGCCAGGGCGCCGACCTCCAGTGAACCGATGCGCTGTCGTCTCATGGCGGTCAGCCTGGATGCTGGAGCGCGGTCCAGGTCAAGCCCCTGGTGCGGCCCCTGGCATGCTGGGTGGCGATGTCGACTCTGACGAAATGGGCTCCCGCCGTGTTGGCGCTGGTCCTGGTGGCCAGTCCGGGCGTGTGGCGGTACAGCAGGCACGTCATCACCATCGCGCACGAGGCCGGGCACGCCCTGGTCGCGCTGCTCACCGGCCGGCGGCTGGAGGGCATCAAGCTGAACTCCGACACGTCCGGGGTCACCGTGTCGCGTGGCAGGCCGACCGGGTTCGCGGTCGTGCTGATGTACTTCGCGGGGTACGTGACGCCGTCGTTGCTCGGGTTGGGCGCGGCGGTCCTGGTGACGTCCGAGCAGGTCCGGCCGTTGCTGTGGGCGACGGTCGGGTTGCTGGCCGGAATGCTGATCATGATCCGCAACGCGTTCGGCGTGCTGTCGGTCGTGGTGACGGGGGCGGTGATGTTCGCCGTGTCGTGGTACGCGACGGCGGAGTGGCAGGCGGCGTTCGCGTTGTTCGTGACGTGGTTCTTGTTGTTGGGCGGGGTGCGGCCGGTGGGTGAGTTGCAGCGGCGGCGGATGCGGGGGCTGGCGCGGCAGTCCGATGCCGATCAGCTGGCGCGGATCACGCGGGTGCCCGGGTTGGTGTGGGTGCTGCTGTTCGCCGGGGTTGCGGTGGGGACGCTGATGGTGGGCGGTCGGCTGCTGCTGCCGTTGTAGGGGTTTGGTCTTGGGCTGGGGGTCGGGTGGATCCTGGTTCAGTCCGGCTCGATTTGACATGGGGCCCTTACGGGCACCCCAGGCAGGCCAAAGCCGGGCAGGCCCGGCGGGAAAAGCGTCCGCCAAGCCTGCCCGGCTTCGACCAGCCTATGGCACCCGAACCCATGTCAAATCGGGCCTAGGTGCGGGCGCTGCGGGCCCGTTGTGGCTGGTTGTGAGGTGGTTGGTGAGGGGTTGGTGAGGGGTTGGCAGACCACTCGACCGGGCGAAGAGTGCAACCAAGGACAACCCAAACCGCATTTCTCACGTTAGCCGGATAAAACGGCCGGCCCGGCGGCGGCGGACGTCGCTATGACCGTCGGCAACAGCCATAGTTTCCGCCACGGCCACCGTCACAGCCCTCAACGCCCGTCAGGCCGTCAGGTGCCATTTGCGCTCCCGCCAACCTGGCTCACCGCCGACCCGTCCCAAGGCCCGCCGCGTCCGCCACGCCCTGCGCCCCCCGCCAGCGCCCTGCGCGCGTCGCCAGGCGCGCCCGACCGCGATTGCCAGGTCGGTGGCGCCCCGCTTGCCTCGCCAGCCCGCACCAGAGCCACCCCCCGCACCAGGCCCACCAAGCGCGCCGGCCGTAGGAACCTCGCTTGCCCATCCCAGGCCTTTGGCGGCGTGGGGGTAAGGGCTGGTGGGTCGGGTAACCCGTTCTTTTCTAGGGAGGACGCCATGACCGACACCGTCGCCGACTTCGTGCTCCGCCGCCTGCGTGATTGGGGAGTCGAGCACGTCTTCGCCTATCCGGGTGACGGCATCAACGGGCTGGTTTCGGCTTTTGGGCGTAGTGGCGATCGGCCGAGGTTTGTGCAGGCGCGGCACGAGGAGATGTCCGCGATGCAGGCCGTGGGCTATGCCAAGTTCGGTGGGCGGGTCGGGGTGTGCATGGCCACGTCGGGGCCCGGGGCGATCCACCTGTTGAACGGGCTGTACGACGCGAAGTTGGACCACGTGCCGGTGGTGGCGATCGTCGGGCAGACCGCGCGCACCGCGATGGGTGGCAGCTATCAGCAGGAAGTGGACCTGCACTCGTTGTTCAAGGACGTCGCGTCGGAGTACCTGGTCGACGTGACCGTCCCCGAGCAGTTGCCCAACGCGCTGGACCGCGCCATCCGCACCGCCGAGTCGCAGCGGGCGCCCACGGCGCTGATCATCCCGGCCGACGTCCAGGAGTTGGAGTACTCGCCGCCTGAGCACGCCTTCAAGCACGTGCCCTCCAGCGCCCCCAGCCGGGGGTGGGCCACCGCGATCCCCTCGACGGACGACGTCGAACGCGCGGTCGAGGTGTTGAACGCGGGGGAGCGCGTGGCGGTGCTCGTCGGGCAGGGGGCGCGCGGGGCCGGTGGTGAGGTTCGCCAGGTGGCCGAGGTGCTGGGGGCCGGGGTGGCGAAGGCGTTGTTGGGCAAGGACGTGCTGCCCGACGACGAGCCGTGGGTGACCGGGGCGATCGGGTTGTTGGGCACGAGGCCGAGCTACGAGCTGATGCGGGACTGCGACACGTTGTTGATCGTCGGGTCGAGCTTCCCGTACTCGCAGTTCCTGCCCGAGTTCGGCCGCGCGCGGGCGGTGCAGGTGGACGTCGACGGGCGGTTCATCGGGATGCGCTACCCGACCGAGGTGAACCTCGTCGGTGACGCCGGGGCGACGTTGCGGGCGATGCTGCCGTTGCTGCGGCGCAAGGAAGACCGGACCTGGCGGGAGACCGTCGAGGGCAACGTGGCCGAGTGGTGGGAGACGTTGCGGCGGCAGTCCTTCGTGGACGCCGACCCGGTGAACCCCATGCGGATCATGTGGGAGCTGTCGTCCCGGTTGCCGGAGGACGCGATCGTGACCGCCGACTCGGGGTCCGCGGCGAACTGGTACGCCCGCCTGGTCAAGTTGCGCGGCCGGATGCGCGGGTCGTTGTCGGGCACGTTGGCGACGATGGGCGCCGGGGTGCCGTACGCGATCGGGGCGAAGTTCGCGCACCCGGAACGCCCGGTTGTCGCGTTGGTCGGCGACGGCGCGATGCAGATGAACGGGCTGGCCGAGTTGATCACCATCGCCCGCTACTACGAGGAGTGGGCGGATCCGCGGTGCGTGGTGTGCGTGCTGCACAACAACGACCTCAACCAGGTGACGTGGGAGCTGAGGGCGATGGGCGGCGCGCCGAAGTTCGAGGAGTCGCAGGTGCTGCCCGACATCGGCTACGCGGCGTTCGCGCGGGCCGTCGGGTTGGGCGGGATCGACGTGTCCGACCCGGCCGACCTGGGCGGCGCGTGGGACGAGGCGCTGTCCGCCGCCCGGCCCGTGGTGCTGGACGTGCGGTGCGACCCGAACCTGCCTCCCATCCCGCCGCACACGACGTTCGAGCAGGCCAAGGCCACCGCCGAGGCGATGCTCAAGGGCGACCCGGACGCGTGGGACGTGGTCAGGCGCGGGGTGGCGACCAAGGTTCAGGAATTCCTGCGCGGGTAACCGGTGGCCATGGTCAGCATCGGTTACTTCCTCTCCAGCGAGGAACACGGACCGCGCGAGCTGGTGGCGCAGGCGCGGTGGGCGGAGCAGGCCGGGTTCGAGCGCCTGTGGATCTCCGACCACTACCACCCGTGGAACCGCGAGCAGGGCAACAGCCCGTTCGTGTGGTCCGTCATCGGCGCGCTGTCGGAGGTCACCTCCTTGCCCGTCACGACCGCTGTCACCTGTCCGACGCTGCGGATTCACCCGGCCGTGGTGGCACAGGCCGCGGCGACGGCCGCCGTCCAGTGCCGGGGCGGGTTCACCCTCGGCGTCGGCACCGGCGAGGCGTTGAACGAGCACATCTTCGGCGACCCGTGGCCGTCCGCGCCGGAACGGCTGGAGATGCTGGAAGAGGCCGTCGAGGTGATGCGGGCGCTGTGGACCGGCGAGGAGGTCAGCCACCGCGGCGAGCACTACACGGTCGAGAACGCGCGGCTCTACACGGTGCCGCCGTCACCCGTTCCGGTGTACGTGTCGGCGTTCGGGCCGAAGGCGGCGGAGGTGGCCGGGCGCATCGGCGACGGCCTGTGCTCCACCATGCCGGACGCGTCGCTGGTGGCGAAGTTCCGCGCCGCCGGCGGTGAGGGCAAGCCCACCCAGGCCGGGTTCAAGGTGTGCCACGCGTCGTCAGCCGAGGAGGCCGTGAAGACGGCGCACCGGCTGTGGGCGAACGAGCAGCTGCCCGGCGAGCTGGCCCAGGTGCTGCCGACGCCGCGGCACTTCGAGCAGGCGTCGACGCTGGTCACCGAGGACATGGTGGCCTCGGCGCTGCCCGTCGGGCCCGACCCGCGGCCGTACCTCGACCGCGTCCGCGAGTTCGCCGACGCGGGCTACGACGAGGTGTACGTGAGCCAGATCGGCCCGGACCAGGAGCGGTTCTTCTCGTTCTGGGCCGAGTCCGTCGCGCCCGAGCTGGAGGGCGCCTTCGCCACGCCGGGAGGAGTGCGATGACCGATCCGAACGAACGCCCGCTGGACGAGATCGAGCAGCTGGACGAGGACGAGCTCGGCGTCGACCCGCTGGAGCGCGGCGTCGAGCCGCCCGAGCACTGGAGCGCCGCCGACCGCCACGGCACCACGCCGCGCGAGCTGCGCGAGGGCGAGACCCTCGACCAGCGGCTGGCGCAGGAGGAACCGGAGTAATCCACCTCCACCGGTAATCCATCCGATGAGGCGCACCACGTTTGCCCCCCGGGGACCAGCGGGTAAGCCGTGATCAAGCACCTGTGACACCGCAAGGGGGTTCATCCGATGACCAGCACCGCGCGCCTGCCCAAGCCCGTGACCGACGTCTGGGACTGGCAGAAGGAAGGGTTGTGCCGAGGCCGTGACAGCGCGGTCTTCTTCCACCCCGACAACGAGCGCGGCTCCGCCCGAGCCGCTCGCGAGGACAAGGCCAAGCAGCTCTGCGCCCGCTGCCCCGTCGTGGACCCGTGCCGCGAGCACGCGCTCGCGGTGCAGGAGCCGTACGGGGTCTGGGGCGGCATGGGCGAGGACGAACGCCGTCGCATCATCGCCAACCGCCGCCGCTCCGCCGCCTGAGCACCGACCTGGCCGCCGCCGGTCGGGCCGCCCCCGCCCTCCGGACCCCAGAATCGCGCGGAGGGCGCCTGACCCGGGTCAGGCGCCGCTC
>NZ_JBEOVG010000124.1:0-22983 GCF_040295345.1 Actinosynnema sp. NPDC002837 | reverse complement strand
AAGGCCGGGCACGTCGAGGTCGTCACCGGCTTCCGCACCGCAGCCGTCGAACGAGACGGCGACCGCGTGGTGCTGGTGTCGCAGGACGGACACCGCCTCGACCCCGTGGACGAAGTCGTGGCACTGACCGGGTTCCGACCGGACCACTCCTGGCTGTCCGAAGTCCGGCTCGACCTCGACCCCGTACTCCAAGCGCCGACCACGCTCGCCCCGCTCATCGACCCCAACGCCCACTCCTGCGGCACCGTCTACCCACACGGCGCCAACGAACTGCGCCACCCCGAGCCCGGCGTCTACCTGGTCGGGATGAAGAGCTACGGCCGCGCCCCGACGTTCCTCGCGATGACCGGCTACGAACAGGTCCGCAGCGTGGCCGCCGAGATCGCCGGCGACCACGAAGCCGCCACCAAGGTCGAACTCACCCTCCCCGAAACCGGCGTCTGCGGCGGATCCGGCGTCTTCGACGTCGAACCGACGTCCACCGGCGGGTGCTGCGCCGCGCCGCAGGTGGCGGAACTGACGCTCGCCGCCCCGGGTGCCCGGGTCTGAACTCGCGCGGCCCGGCGTGCTCGGGGGACACGCCGGGCCGCGCCGCGTGCTGGTGGTGCTGTGCCTGACCCAGATCACCAGCTGGGGCGTGCTGTTCTACGGCTTCCCGGTGCTCGCGCCCGCCATCGCGGCGGACGCGGGCTGGTCCGACGCGGCGGTCATCGGCGCGTTCTCGGTGGCGCAGCTGGTCAGCGCGGTGGTCGGGGTGCCGGTCGGCAGGCTGCTCGACCGGCACGGGCCGCGCGTGGTGATGACGACCGGGTCGCTGCTGGCCGTCGGCGCGCTGGCGGTGGTCGCGTCGGCGCGGTCGCTGCCGTGGTTCTACGCGGGCTGGGTGCTGGTCGGCGTGGCCATGGCCGGGGTGCTGTACCAGCCGGCGTTCGCCGCCCTCACCCGCTGGCACGGCCCGGAACACCGGGTGGGCGCGCTGACGGTCGTGACGTTGGCGGGCGGGCTGGCGAGCACGGTGTTCGCCCCGCTCACCGCCGCGCTGGCCGCGCACCTGGACTGGCGGCAGACCTACCTGGTGCTCGCGGCGGTGCTGGCCGTGCTCACCGTGCCCGCGCACCTGTTCGGCCTGCGGCTGCCGTGGCCCGCCCACCCGGCCACCTCGGACACCCGTCGGCCGACCGCGATCGCCCGCAGCCGCCCGTTCGTGCTGCTCGTGGTGTCGATGAGCGTCGGCGCGCTGGCCGTGTACGCGATCGTGGTCGCCATGGTGCCGTTGTTCGCCGAACGCGGTCTCTCCACGACCACCGCCGCCTGGGCGCTCGGCCTGGGTGGCGTCGGGCAGGTCCTGGGACGGCTCGGCTACGGACGGCTGGTCGCGCGAACCGGCGTGCAGGCCAGGACCGCCGGCGCCCTGCTGGCGGCCGCGGCCACGACCCTCCTCTTGGGACTGATCCCCGGGCCCGCGTTCGCCTTGATCGCCGCGGCGATGCTGGCGGGTGTCGTCCGGGGCACCTTCACGCTCATCCAGGCCACCGCCGTCACGGACCGCTGGGGCACCGCCCACTACGGGCGGCTCAGCGGTGTCCTGCACGCGCCCCTGACCGTCACCGCCGCCGTGGCCCCGTGGGCCGCGACCGCGCTGGCCGGGACGCTGGGCGGTTACCCGGCGGTGTTCGCCGTGCTGGCCGCGCTGGGCGTGGTCGCGGCGCTGATCTCGCTCAAGTCCGTGCCGACCTACACTGTGGGCCGGGACTTCCGTGGGGGCCGCAGTGGCAGTGAGCAGTGACGAGTTCATCCGGATGGTGAACGCGCTCGTGGACGTGGAGCGCCGGGAGGGCGGGGACTACAGCTCGTTCAGCGTGCGCGGCAAGCGGTTCGGCTACTACTGGCCGCGCACGCAGACGGTCGGCCTGAAGCAGCTGCTGTCCGAGCAGCACGCGCTGGTGGCCGAACGGCCCGACGTGTTCGAGGAGCAGTTCACGTCCGGCGGTTTCGGCTGGGTGGTGGTCTACCTGGCCGGCATCGAGGCCGACGAGCTCGCCGAGCTGGTCTTCGAGGCCTGGCGCCTGTCCGCGCCCGAGGACCTGCTCGCCCGAGTGCCCGACCCGGCACACCGAGCGCACCGCTGACGGTCAGGCGCGAACCACGGCCGGGCGCACGCGTCCGGCACGCGCGCCCGGCCGTTCGTCCGCTCAGTCGGTGCCCGCGACGAGCGGTTCCAGCACCACCTCGGGGTGCAGGCGCTTGAGCACGCCGAGGGCCGTGGAGTCCGGGAACAGCGCCAGGTGAGTGCCGTCGTCCCGGGTGAGGACCTCGCCGCGGTTGTTGTCGACCGCGTTCCGGTGGGCGAGGTCGGGCAGTCGCCGCACCACGGTGTAGGGCAGCCGTTCCAGGCGGACCGGCGACTTGAACTCCGCGTCCAGCCGGTGGGCGGCGACCTCGAACTGCATCGGTCCGACGGCGGCGAACACCGGCGAGCCGTCACCGCGCCGCGCCGAGCGCAGGACCTGCACGACCCCTTCGGACCCGAGCTGCTCGATGCCCTTGCGGAACTGCTTGGCCCGGCTCAGGTCGGCCGGGCGGACCACCGCGAAGTGCACGGGCGCGAAGCTGGGCAGGCCGGGGAACCGCACGGCGGGCTTGTCGGTGTAGAGCGTGTCGCCCACCCGCAGGGAGTTGGCGTTGACGAGGCCGATCACGTCGCCCGGGTACGCGGTGTCCAGTGTGGAGCGCTGCTGCCCGAAGACCTGCTGGACGTACTTGGTGGCGAACGGCTTTCCGGTGGTGGCGTTGGTCACCACCATGCCCCGTTCGAACACGCCCGAGCAGACGCGGGCGAACGCGACCTGGTCCCGGTGCGAGGGGTCCATGCCGGTCTGGACCTTGAACACGAACGCCGAGAACGGCGCGTCCAGCTCGCGCGGCCGCGCGTCGACGTCCGGGCGCGGCGTCGGCCGCGGCGCGAGGTCGACCAGCAGGTCCAGCAGGTGCCGCACGCCGAAGTTGAGCACGGCCGAGCCGAACAGCACCGGCGTGGCCGTCGCGTCCAGGAAGCGCTCCAGGTCGAAGTTCCCGCCCGAGGCGGCCAGCAGGTCCAGCTCCTCCACCGCGCGCGTCCACCCGGGACCTTCCTCGGCCTCCGCGCGGGCGGGGTCGAGGCGTTCCTGGGCCGCGGCCGTCGCGCCGCCTGCCGTGCGCGAGTAGCGGATGAACTGCCCGTCGCGGCGGTCCAGCACGCCCCGGAAGTCACCGGCCTCGCCGACCGGCCAGGTCAGCGGCATGGGCTGCAGCCCGATGCGCTCCACCAGCTCGTCGCACAGCTCCAGCGCGTCGCGGCCGGGCCGGTCCCACTTGTTGACGAACGTGATCACCGGGATGCCCCGGTGCCGGCACACGTCGAACAGCTTGAGCGTCTGCGGCTCCAGGCCCTTGGCCGCGTCCAGCAGCATCACCGCCGAGTCCACGGCCGCGAGCACCCGGTAGGTGTCCTCGGAGAAGTCGGCGTGACCGGGCGTGTCGAGGAGGTTGACGACGGTGTCGCCGTAGGCGAACTGCAACGCCGCCGAGGTGATGGAGATCCCTCGCGCCTTCTCCATCTCCATCCAGTCCGACACCACGCCGCGCCGGCCGGACTTGCCGTGCACCGCGCCCGCCTCGGAGATCACCCGCGCGTGCAGCGCGAGCGCCTCGGTCAACGTGGACTTGCCGGCGTCGGGGTGGCTGATCACCGCGAACGTGCGCCGCCGATCCGCCTCCCGCAGCACGTCGGCGGGTGGGGCCGTCACCGAACCTGCGGTGGTCATTCGCGTTTCTCCTGGACTCGACGGGTGTCACCGGGCTCGGCGGTACCGCGGAACGTACCCTGCGGAACCTACCCTCACGTTACGGTAGCCTCCGGCCGCGCCGCACCGGTGCCACAATGGTCGAACGGACGAGGCGTCGGAAGGGATCTTGTGGGCGGGCACATGCAGATCGGCGAGGTGGCCGACCGGACGGGCCTGTCGCTGCGCACGATCCGCTACTACGAGGAAGTCGGCCTGGTCGTGCCCAGCGCCCGCAGCCAGGGCGGGTTCCGCCTCTACACCGAGCCCGACGTCGACCGGCTCCAGGTGGTCAAGCGCATGAAGCCGCTCGGCTTCCAGCTCGAGGAGATGCGCGAACTGCTGAGCATCCTCGACGCCCTCTCCGCCCTCGACGACGACGACCGCGACAAGCACCTCGACCGCCTCGCGCAGTTCCACACGACGGCCGAGCAGCGCTGCGAGGAACTGCGCGCCCAGTTGCGGATCGCCGAGGACTTCGCGGGCAGCTTGCGCGCCCACCTGCCCCACGGCTGAGCGCCCCGAAGCCGGGGCCCGCTGTTCGCGCCCGAGCACCCTCACGTAACGTGAGGGTGTGACCATGGCTCGAACCTCCACCCCTCCACCGGCCCTCACCCCCGGCGCGCTGCGCGTCATCGCCCTCGGCGGGCTGGGTGAGATCGGCCGGAACATGACCGTGTTCGAGCACGAGGGCAAGCTGCTCGTCGTCGACTGCGGCGTGCTGTTCCCCGAGGAGCACCAGCCCGGGGTGGACGTGATCCTGCCGGACTGGACCTGGATGCGGGACCGGCTGGACGACGTGGTCGCGGTCGTGCTGACCCACGGGCACGAGGACCACATCGGCGGTGTGCCCTACCTGCTGCGCGAGCGGGCCGACATCCCCGTCATCGGCTCGCGCCTGACGCTGAGCCTGCTCGCCGCCAAGCTCGTCGAGCACCGCATCACGCCGGTCACGGTGGAGGTCAAGGAGGGGCAGCGGCTCGCGCGCGGCCCGTTCGACCTGGAGTTCCTGGCGGTCAACCACTCCATCCCGGACAGCCTGGCCGTCGCCATCCGCACCGCCGCCGGGCTCGTGCTGCACACCGGCGACTTCAAGATGGACCAGTTCCCGCTGGACGGCCGGATCACCGACCTGCGTGGTTTCGCCCGCCTCGGCGAGGAGGGCGTCGACCTGTTCCTGGTCGACTCCACCAACGCCGACGTGCCGGGCTTCACCACCTCCGAGCGCGACCTGGCCCCCGCCATCGACGAGGTGTTCCGCACCACGCCGCGCCGGGTCATCGTGTCCAGCTTCGCCAGCCACGTGCACCGCATCCAGCAGGTCCTCGACGCCGCGCACGCCCACGGCCGCAAGGTCGCCTTCGTGGGGCGTTCGATGGTCCGCAACATGGGCGTGGCCACCGAACTGGGCTACCTCAAGGTGCCCGACGGCCTCGTCGTCGACATCAAGCGCATGGACCGGCTGCCCCCGCGCCAGGTGACCCTGGTCTGCACCGGCTCCCAGGGCGAGCCCATGGCCGCGCTGTCCCGCATGGCGGGCGGCGACCACTCGATCCAGGTCGAGGAGGGCGACACCGTCCTGCTGGCCAGCTCGCTGATCCCCGGCAACGAGAACGCCATCTACCGGGTCATCAACGGCCTGACCGACCGCGGCGCGAACGTCGTGCACAAGGGCAACGCGAAGGTGCACGTCTCCGGTCACGCCAGCGCGGGCGAGCTCGTCTACTGCTACAACATCGTGCAGCCGTCCAACGTGCTGCCGGTGCACGGCGAGGCACGGCACCTGCGCGCGAACGCCGAGCTCGCCGTGCGCACCGGTGTGGACCGCGACCGCGTGCCGATCGCGGCCAACGGCCACGTCGTCGACCTGCAGGACGGCCACGCCCGCATCACCGGCAAGGTCGAGATCCACAACGTCTACGTCGACGGGCAGACCGTCGGCGGCGTCACCGAGGCCTCCCTGGCCCAGCGCCGCACCCTCGGCGAGGAAGGCGTCATCACCGTCGTCGCCATCGTCGACCTCGACTCCCGCCGGCTCGCCGAACCGCCGGACTTCATCGCCCACGGCTTCGAGCACGACGCCTCCACCTTCGCCCCCGCGATCCCCGCGATCGAGAAGGCGCTCGCCGGCGCGAACGAACGCGGTGTCACCGACTTCGAGGAACTCGAACGGCTGATCGCCCGCGAGGTGCAGAACTGGGCCTACCGGACCCACCGCCGCCGGCCGGTGATCATCCCCGTGGTCGTCGAGGCCTGAGACGTCGGCCGCGTGTTCGCCGCCGCTCCCACGCGGCGGCGAGCAGGTGGCTCGAGGTTCTCCGGCGTCGACCCGGCGGCCAGCCGGGCCTGGGTGCGCGGAGAGCTTGCTCAAGATCAGCCCACTCGTTCGAGGTCTACCGTGACGTCAGGGTAGAGTTCCCGTGGTCGCGCCGGAGCAGCCGCGCCCGTCACGAACCCGATCCCAGGTCGCCAGTCCGCAGTCCGCGGCACCTCCGCTTCCCGCCTCGCCACGAGCAGGCACCCCGTCGGGCGTCGTCCCTTGTTCAGCACGCGAGTCGCACCTGCCGCGCTCGCGACAAGTCCCCCGAGGTGTCGCTTGTCCTCGTACGAGGCGCCCGCACGTCCCACCCTGCTCTCGCGCATCCGCGTGAACTGGTTCGCCAACACCCGCGCCGACCTGCTCTCCGGCCTCGTCGTGGCCCTCGCGCTGATCCCCGAGGCGCTGTCGTTCTCGATCATCGCGGGCGTCGACCCCAAGGTCGGCCTCTACGCCTCGTTCACGATCGCGATCATCATCGCCTTCGCCGGCGGACGCCCCGGCATGATCTCCGCCGCGACCGGCGCGATGGCGTTGGTGCTGGTGCCGCTGGTGCGCGACCACGGCGTGGAGTACCTGTTCGCGGCGACCGTCCTCACCGGCGCGTTCCAGATCGCGTTCGGGCTGGTCGGCGTGCACAAGCTCATGCGCTTCGTGCCCCGCACCGTCATGGTCGGCTTCGTCAACGCCCTGGCGATCCTGCTGTTCACCGCCCAGGTCCCGCACATCACCGGCGGCGGCTGGCCCGTCATCGCGCTGGCCGCGCTCGGCCTCGGCGTCATCTACCTGCTGCCGAAGCTCACCAAGGCCGTCCCCTCGCCGCTGGTCGCGATCGTGGTGATCACCTCGCTCACGGTCTTCCTGCACGTCGACGTGCCGACGGTGGGCGACATGGGCGACCTGCCCGACGCGCTGCCGTTCTTCGGCCTGCCGATGGTGCCGTTCACCGCGCAGACGCTGGCGATCATCGCGCCCTACGCCCTCACGCTGGCCGTCGTGGGCCTGGTCGAGTCGCTGCTGACCGCGCAACTGCTCGACGACCTCACCGACACCCCGTCCGACAAGGGCGTCGAGGTCCGCGGGCAGGGCATCGCCAACATCGCCACCGGCTTCCTCGGCGGCATGGCCGGCTGCGCGATGATCGGCCAGTCGATCATCAACACCAAGTCCGGTGGCCGCACCCGGCTGTCCACCCTGTCGGCGGGCGTGTTCCTGCTGATCCTGGTCTACACCCTCGGCCCGGTCGTCTCGCTCATCCCGATGGCCGCGCTCGTCTCCGTGATGGTCTTCGTGTCGATCAGCACGTTCGACTGGTCCAGCGTCACGCCGTCCGGCCTGCGCCGCGCCCCGCGCAGCGAGACCGCCGTCATGGTCGTCACCGTCGGCACCGTGGTGGCCACCCACAACCTCGCCCTCGGCGTCATCGCGGGCGCGCTGCTCGCCGCCGTGTTCTTCGCCCGCCGCGTCGCCCACCTGGTCGACGTCTCCAGCGTCCTTGACCCCGACGGCCGCATCCGCGTCTACGCGCTGACCGGCGAGCTGTTCTTCGCCTCCACCAACGAGCTGATGCACTCCTTCGACTACGCCGAGGACGTCGACAAGGTCGTCATCGACCTCTCCGGCGCGCACGTCTGGGACAGCTCCGCCGTGGCCACGCTCGACACCGTCACCGCGAAGTTCGCCGGACGTGGCGTCGAGGCCGAGATCGTCGGCCTCAACCCGCACAGCGAGAAGCTGCACAGCAAGCTCACCGGACAGGTCTCCGGCTCCCACTGACGGGCGGGCCGCCCGGTTGACTCCGGTCGACCGCTCAAGCATGCTTGAGTCAATGAGTACTGACTGGCCTTCGGAGACCGTCGCGCGGGCGCGGGTGCACGCGGCGTTGGGTGAGCCCGCCCGGCTCGCCATGGTGGACCTGCTCGTGCTCGGCGACGCCTCGCCCGGCGAGGTCGGCCGCGCGCTCGGGCTGCCCAGCAACCTGCTCGCCCACCACGTGAAGCTGCTGGAGCAGGCCGGGATCGTGGAGCGGTCGCGCTCGGAGGGCGACCACCGGCGCACCTACCTGCGCCTGCGCACCGCCGCGCTGACCGACCTGGTGCCCACCGGCCTGCGGCAGGCGCCGCGGGTGGTGTTCGTGTGCAGCCACAACTCCGCGCGCTCCCAGCTGGCCGCCGCGCTGTGGAAGCGACGCAGCCCGGTGCCCGCGGCCAGCGCGGGCACCCGGCCCGCCGAGCGCGTGCACCCGCTGGCCGTCGCCACCGCCCGCACCCACGGCCTGTCGCTGACCCGTGCCCGTCCCCACCACCTGGACGCCGTGCTGAGGCCCGACGACCTGGTCGTGGCGGTGTGCGACAACGCGCACGAAGAGCTCACCGACCACGACGACCGGCTGCACTGGTCGGTGCCCGACCCGGCCGCCGTCGGCACCCCGGAC
This sequence comes from Actinosynnema sp. NPDC002837, assembly GCF_040295345.1. Taxonomy (NCBI): domain Bacteria; kingdom Bacillati; phylum Actinomycetota; class Actinomycetes; order Pseudonocardiales; family Pseudonocardiaceae; genus Actinosynnema; species Actinosynnema sp. NPDC002837. The sequence continues at coordinate 14,411 of NZ_JBEOVG010000124.1, read as the reverse complement.
GCGTTCGACGCCGCCTACCGCGACCTCGCCGACCGCATCGACCGCCTCGCGCCCGCCGTCCACCCCGCCCCCGAGGGACCCTGAATGCCCCGCCCGCTGTCCCACCGGCTGCTCGCCGAGTACCTCGGCAGCCTCCTGCTCGCCGCCCTGGTCATCGGCTCCGGCATCGCCGCCCAACGCCTCTCCCCCGGCGACGTCGGCCTGCAGCTGCTGGAGAACGCCGCCGCCACCGCCGTCGGCCTCTACGCCATCATCCTGGTCTTCGGCCCCGTCAGCGGCGGCCACTTCAACCCCGCCGTGTCCCTGGCGGACGCCGCGTTCGGCGGGTTGGCCTGGCGCGACGTGCCGTCGTACGCGCTGGCCCAGGTGCTCGGCTGCGTCACCGGCGCGGTGCTGGCCAACACCATGTTCGAGGCGGCGCCGGTCAGCATCAGCACCACCGGACGCGCCACGGTCGCGCACGGCGTCGCCGAGGTCGTGGCCACCGTCGGCCTGCTGCTGGTCATCTTCTCGCTCGTCCGGTCCGGTCGGGCCGCCCTCGCGCCGTCCGCCGTCGGCGCCTACATCGGCGCGGCGTACTTCTTCACCAGCTCCACCAGCTTCGCCAACCCCGCCATCACCGTCGGCCGCGTCTTCAGCGACTCGTTCGCCGGGATCGCGCCCTCCTCCGTGCCGGTCTACGTGCTGGCGCAACTCGTCGCCGTCGCGGTCGCCGTGCCGCTGCTGCGCACGCTCTACCCCACCACCGAGGCGACCACCGCGCCCATCACCGAAGGACAGGTCCGTTGACCCGCAAGCAGCCCGAAGTCCTGTTCGTCTGCGTCCACAACGCCGGCCGCTCCCAGATGGCCGCCGCGCTGCTCCAGCACTACGCGCTGGGCCGCGTCACGGTCCGCTCCGCCGGCTCCGCCCCCGCCGATCAGGTCAACCCCGCCGCCGCCCAGGCCTTGGCCGAACTCGGCCTGGACATCACCGCCGAAGTGCCGTCCAAGCTGACCACCGAGGACGTCGAGGCCTCCGACGTCGTCATCACCATGGGCTGCGGCGACACCTGCCCCGTCTTCCCCGGCAAGCGCTACCTCGACTGGGAGCTCGAAGACCCCGCGGGCCAGGGCGTCGACGCCGTCCGACCCATCCGCGACGACATCGACCGCCGCGTCCGAGGGCTGCTCGCCGAACTGCTCGACGAGCCCGCCTGAGCCGTCGGGTCCCGGCCGCAGCCGCCCTCGCGGCCGGGACCCGCCCTCACCCGGGTCGGAGGCGTGCTGCGACGATGGGCGCCACCGTGCGCTCACCGCGTGCCCGCGGTCCACTGTGGTCCCGCACCACCACCGTCGAGGACCGACCCGGAGGTAACACCCGATGAGCGCGCGTTTCCAGGAACTCGACTGGCGACAGACCCCGCTGGGCGAACTCGTCCTGCGCCGCCGGTGGGATCCCGTGTTCGACCGCGAGGTCCACGAGATCAAGCTCAACGACGAGTTCCTGATGTCGAGCCTGTTCACCGTGTCGGAGGTGGAGCTGGCGCGCCTGGCGCTCGCCGACCTGCCCGCGCCGCTGGACGTCGTCGTGGGCGGTCTCGGCCTCGGCTACACCGCGCGGACCGTGCTGGAGAACCCGGCCGTGCGGTCGGTGGTCGTGATCGACGCGCTCGGCGAGGTCATCGAGTGGCACCGACGCGGCCTGCTGCCCGGTGGGCAGGAGCTGGCGTCGGACCCGCGCTGCCGGTTGGTGCACGGCGACTTCTTCGCGCTCTCGCGCTCCGACGGCGGCCTCGACCCGACCGACCCCGACCGCCTGTTCCACGCGATCATCGTCGACATCGACCACTCGCCCAGGCACCTGCTGCACCCCGACAACGCCGACTTCTACGAGCCCGAGGGCCTGCGTCGCCTCGCCGCCCGGCTGCACCCCGGCGGGGTGTTCGCCTTGTGGTCCAACGACCCGCCGGACGACGACTACACCGCGGCGCTGGCCGACCGGTTCGCCGAGGTCGGCGCGGAGGTCGTCCGCTTCCACAACCCGCTGCAACAACGTGAGGCGACCGCCACCGTCTACCTCGCGCGGACGGCGGGCGGTCGCTGATCCGTCAGCTCGCGAGCAACCGCACCCACGTGGGCCGCGTCATCGCGACCTCCCGGGTTCATCCCGTTGTCGACCGGACGTCGAGGTCGCCTCACGCCTCGGAGCCGGCGGGCCCGGGGACGTAAGGTTGTCCGGTTGACGCCGGGAAGGGCGGGGTTCGCTGGTGATGGACGTGGGGCGCTTGGTGGCCGGGCGGTACCGGCTGCGCGGGCGCGTGGGCGCGGGTGCGATGGGCGTCGTGTGGCAGGCGTTGGACGAGCGCCTGGACCGCGTGGTGGCGCTCAAGCAGCTCGTGGTGCCCGAGGGGGCCGACCCGGTCGCGGCGGTGGGCCGCGCGGCGCGGGAAGGGCGCATCGCCGCCCGGTTGCAGCACCCGAACGCGGTGACGGTGCACGACGTCGTGGAGGACGACGGCAAGCCGGTGCTCGTCATGGAATACCTGCGGGCGCGGACCCTCGCCGAGCTGATCGCGCGCGGCCCGTTGCCCGTCGAGCGGGTGACGCACATCGGCGCGCAGATCGCCGGCGCGCTGGCGGCGGCGCACGCGGCGGGCATCGTGCACCGGGACGTCAAGCCGGGCAACGTCCTGCTGACCGACGACGGCACCGCGAAGATCACGGACTTCGGCATCGCCCGCGCGGTCGGGGACGTCACCGTCACCCGGACCGGGCTGCTCGCCGGCACGCCCGCGTTCCTCTCGCCGGAGGTCGCGCGCGGCGGCGAGCCGGGGCCCGCCTCCGACGTGTTCGCCCTCGGCGGCACGTTGTACGCGGCGGTGGAAGGGCGTCCGCCGTTCGGCGACGGTGACAACGCGATCGCCTTGCTGCACGCCGTCGCCGCGGGCCGCTTCGCGCCGCCGACCCAGGCGGGACCGCTGACCGACGTGCTGCTGGACCTGCTGCGCACCGACCCGGCGGCCCGGCCGACGATGGCGCAGGCCGCCGAACGGCTGCGCGCGCCGACCGTGACGGCGCCACCGGCGACCCGGCTGGACCTGAACCCGGCAGACCTGCCGCCGACCGGCCCGCACCCGGAAGGCTCGCTGACCACCGGCCCGCACCGAGCCGACCTGACACCGCAGCCCGCCGGCCGGGACCTGGCGGTCCCCTCGGCGCTCCCGGCCCAAGCGGGTCCGACACCCTGGCCGACCGACCCGCACGCAACGGATCCGGCCCACACCAGTCCGACTCCATGGCCTACCGGCCCGCACGCGGCGGGCTCCGCGCGACCGTCAGGCCCGCACCCCACCGCCTTGGCGCCGCACCCGACCGCCCTCGCGCCCCGGCCCGCACGTGGTGGGCGTGCGGGACTCATCGCGGTGGCCGCGGCGGCCGTCGTGGGGCTCGTCGTGCTGGTCGTGGTGCTGGCGAACGGGAATCGGACCACCGACAACGCGGCCGGCGCGGTCACGAGCACCACGTCGTCGTCCGGCAGCACGCCCGCTCCCGCCCAGTTGGCACAGGCCGTCGCGGAGTACTACGCGTTGTTGCCGAAGAACACCGCGCAGGCCTGGGAACGGCTCGGGCCCGCCCTGCGCGCGCAGGGCCGCCCGCAGTACGACAAGTACTGGCGCGACGTCAAGGACCTCACCGTCAGCGCCGCGCCCACCGCCGTCGGACCGGACACCGTCACCGTCGGCATCGACTTCACCGGCCCGGACGGCAAGAGGTTCCGCGAATCGCACCGCGTGCGGCTGGTCGTCCAGAACGGGACGCCGCTGATCGACGCGGACGAAGTCGTGTCCTCGCAACGCATCGGCAAAGCGGACGACGACGAGGACGAGGACAAGAAGGAGGACGACAAGAAACGCGGTGGCGGCAAGAGCGGCGGAGGCTGAGGGCCGGTTACGCGGCGACCTCGCCCCACACCGCCTTGTAACCGGCCTGGGGATCCACGCCCCACCGCGAAGCCAACCGGTTGACCAGCAAGAGCCCTCGGTGGTGCGGTTCCCGCCCGCCCGGCTTGCCCAGCACGGGCAGCAGCTCGGGGCTGGCGTCGTGCACCTCCACCCGGACCACGTGCGCGTCGGGCCGGTGGCTCAGCCGCAACCGGCGTGGCGCGGTGGCGTGCTCGAACGCGTTGGTCAGCAACGCGTCGGCGATCAGCAGCAGGTCGAGCAGCTTCGACTGGTCCAGTTCCGGGACGTTCTCGGCGATCCACCGCCGCGCACGGCGCACCAGTGGGACTTTGTCCTCCAGATCGAGGTCGACGTGGTCAGCGGACCGTTCGACGACGTCCACAACACGAGCCTTCCAGCAATCGGCACTCCCTTGAGCACAGGGGGGTAGGTGGCGGGTTCCCCGCGGCCGGACCCGCAAACAGTGACGCCGACCTCATCGCGGGTCCGCCGCGGCCGAGGTCGGCACGGGGATCAGGTGGTCGACCAGCCCGGCGGTCGCGTCGATCAGCTTGACCACCCGCGTGACCTCCGGTGATGCCACCAGGGTCAGGTCCATGCCGTGGTCGCGGCACAGGTCCGCCGCGTGCAGCAGCACGGCGAGACCCGCGACCCCCATGAACGTCACGCCGCCCAGGTCGAGCCTGATCCCGTCCGGTCCCAGCCCTTCGCGCACGAGGTAGTCCTGGATCCGGTCCGCCGCCACGATGTCCACCTCGCCGGACACCGTGATCACCGTGGTGCCCTCACCGGTGCGGAAATCGCAGGAGAAACCCGCGCGCGGACCGCGCTTACCCGAATCGGGCGCCACCGATCGCCTCCCGTGTCGCACTACGTCCGACCCCGCGTACGGGAACGATTCAGACCAGTCGGACCTCGGCCCAGACGGTCTTCTGGTCGTCATGGGGCCGATGACCCCAGTTGACCGACAGCCGGTTGACCATGACCAGGCCGCGACCGTGCGCGGGGGTGTCCAGCCGTCCCAGGACGGGGAACCGGCTCGGGCTGCCGTCCTGCACCTCGATCCGCACCAGGTCGGCTTCGAGCCCTCGGCGCAGCCGCAGCCGTCGTGGCCCGGCGGCGTGGCGGTAGGCGTTGCCGACCAGTTGGGCGGCGACCACCTGGATGTCCACGAGTCGGTCGCCGCCGACGCCCGGGAACGTGCGGGCGACCAGGTCGAACAACTCGTCCGGCGCGGGAGGGGTGTCCGGGAGGCCGAGTTCGACGCCGTCCCGGGGAAGTTCGACAGTGCTCATGGTCCGCCCTCCGCTGCCCTGTTTTCTCAAGGCATGAACAACGCGTTTGGTACCCGCTGGACCGACGGGCCAAACCAGCCGCTCACTTCGGCGTGACCACCACGGACACCTCCACCGGCACCGACTGCTCAGGACCCGCCGTGACCGTGCCGCTGATCGTGCCGCCGACGGCCTTCGGACCGGCGAGCAACCGGAGGACGAACGTCACCTGGGCGCCCGCGGCCAACTCGCCCTCGGCCGTGCAGGTGACGGTGCCCTTGCCCGCCGGGCACCCGACCGTCCGCGCCGCGCCGTCCCAGCCGACGAGCGGCCGGCCGAGCAGGTTGCGGCCCGGACCGACCACTTGCACGCCTTCGGGCAGCGACAGCGCCAGCGTGGTGGGCGCCAAGGGCGTCCGGCCGGCGTTGCGGATGGTGACGGGCAGGTCGACGGGTGGTCCGCCGGTGGGCAGGGCGAAACCGTCCGGCACGACCGTGACCAGCGGCTGCGCCAGGGGTTCGGCGGTCGTGGTGGTGGTGACGACGCCGCCCGCGACCGGTGCGGACGGCGGGTCGGACGGTCCGGTCGTGGTCACCGGCGGGCCGGACGATCCCGTGGCGGGCGCGGACGTTCCCGAGACGACCGGCGAGACCTCCTGCTGGTCCGCCGACGGGGCGGGCGGTTGCGCCGCGACCGTGGGCACGGCCACCGGCTGCCCGGCGTTGAGCCCCAGCGCCACGGCCGCGACCATCGCGGTGGCCGACGCCGCCATGCCGAGCCACTGCGCCGTCGTGACCGAGTTGGCCGCCGCTCCCGCCCCCGCGCCCGCGCCCGCCACCGCCGCGCCCGCCTTCGCCGCGCCGGCGGTCGTGGCCAGGTAGCCCGAGACACCGGCGCCGAGCACCAGCGGCGCGACGACGGCGCGCAGCGTGCCGTTGACGTCGGCCAGTTCGGCGGCCATCGCGGGGCAGGTCGGGCACTCGTCGAGGTGCGCCTCGACCTGGGCGGCTTCCCGCTTGGTGAGGCCGCCCCTGGTCCACGCGGCCAGTTTCGCGACGGTGGCGCGGCAGCGGTTCGTGGGGCTGTCCGCCAGGTGTGCTTGCAGGTAGGCGGTCTTGAGCCCTTCGCGGGCCCGGTAGGCCAACGCCGAGGCGCCGTTCGCGGTCAACCCCAGCAGCTTCGCCAGCTCGGCGGCCGACTGGCCCTCGATCTCGGTCTGCCACAACACCGTCTGCCACCGCTCGGGCAGGCTGGCGAACGCCCTCGTGGCCAGCGCCCGTTCCAGGGTCGCCACGGCCGGGTCGTGGAACGGCACCGTGGTGACCTTCTCCACGCCCGACACGGCTTCCACGTCGTCGGCCAGCTTGAGCTTCTTGTCCCGCCGCGTCTTGTCGTACGCGGTGTGGCGCAAGGCGGTCAGCAGGTAGGCGCGGAACGCCGAGTCCGGGCCACCGCCCGCGCGCACCGTGTCGAGCACCTTGGCGAACGCGTCCGACACCAGGTCGTCGGCCTCGGCGCTCGACCAGGCCAGGTGCCGGGCCAGGTTGCGGGCCGCGGTCACGTGCCGCTCGAACAGCTCGCCGTACGCCTGGATCTCCCCGCCGCGCACGGCTTCGATCAGCTCGGCGTCCGACGGCGGCCGGGACGAACGCGGCACGCCCGACGAGCCGGACGTCGAGCTCGCGTCGGCGTTGAGCGCGTGGTCCAGGTCGTCGCGCAGGGCGGCCAGGTCCGCGCGCGCCCACCGCTCCAGCTCGCGCTCGTCGGGGTGCCCGATCACCGGACGTCTACCTCCCAGGCACGGTGGGTGAGCGATTCAGCCCGGACCATATCCAACCCGGCGGAGGATTCGGCCCACCGCCTCCGGCAGCGGATCACGACCCGCGACCCACGACCGCGGCTCGCCAGGCCGTCACCGCGGGTGACGGTATCGCACCGCGGAACCCCGGAATCCCCTTGTCCGCACCAGTGCGGTCACCACCGCGTGCGCACAGTTGACCGGGAAGGGTGAAGGTTTCCCGGATCGACGATCGGCGCACGTCACCGACGTACTGTCCCGCAGTTGTGCGCAGAGCACGTCGGCGAATCGTCGACGCGCCAACGGAACAGGACGGTGGGCATGACCGCGATCGACGAGGGCTACGTCTTCGACAACCACAACCTCCACGCCACCGAACAGCACCGCTGCCTGGCCGCCGCCTACGACCCGGCCACGCTCGCCCACCTGGAGCGCACCGGCGTCGGGCCGGGGTGGCGGTGCCTGGAGGTCGGCGCCGGCGGCGGCAGCGTCGCGCACTGGCTCGCCGGCCGCGGCGCGTCGGTGCTGGCCACCGACGTCAAACCCGAGCACGTCCCACCCGCCGCCGGGTTGACCGTGCTGCGGCACGACGTCGTCCACGACCCGCTGCCCGAAGCCGGGTTCGACCTGGTCCACGCCCGGCTCGTGCTGCTGCACCTGCCCGAGCGCGAACAGGTGCTGCGCAAGCTCGTCCGCGCCCTCAAGCCCGGCGGGGTGCTGCAACTCGACGAGTTCGACCTCGACTACGGACCGGTGCTCCTGGCCGCCCATCCCGAGCACGCCGCCGCGTACGAGGATTTCCTGGCGGCCAAGGAGCGCATGTTCGACGCCGCGGGCGCGGACCGCCGCTGGGGTCGCCGCGTCGCCGCGTCGATGGCCGCCGCCGGGCTGGTGGACGTGGACCCCGTGCCGGTGGTGCGGCAGTGGCACGCGGACTCGCCCGGCCTGCGCCTGCTCGTCCACCACACCCACCACCTGCGCGACAAGCTGCTCGCCGCCGGCCTGACCGACACCGCCCTCCGGACCGCCCGCGCCGCGATGGCGCACCCCGCGTTCCGCGCCACCTCCTGCGTCTTCTACACCGTCCAGGGCAAGCGCCCCGGGCGAAGGTGACGAAGCGTCGCGACCGCACGGCACTTCGGCACCCCGAACGGTCGGCACGCGCGGTCGTCCGGCGATCATGATCGGCCCGCGGTCGCGGTCTACGTACACTTCGGCCGTGGCGGGGAGCATCGCGGACGGTCGACGGCGTGGGCGACGACGCGGAGAGCTGACGGTCGAGACGATCGCCCGGCTCGCCGGGGTGTCGAAGCCGACCGTGTCGAAGGTGCTGAACGGGCGGGCCGGCGTGGCGGCGGAGACGCGGCAACGGGTCGAGGCGCTGCTGCGCGAGCACGGCTACCGGCGCCCGGACGCCATCGCGCCCTCGGCCATCCTCGAAGTCGTGTTCTACGGCCTGGAAAGCCACATGGCGGTCGAGATCGTGCGCGGCGTCGAACCGGTGGCCCGGGAGCACGAACTGGCCGTCGCGTTCACCGAGGTGGTCGAGCCGACCTCGCCCGGCCGGTCCTGGGCCGAGAAGCTGCTGGCCAGGCACCCGGTCGGGGTGATCGCGGTGTACTCGGCGTTCACGCCGGAGCAGCACGCGCTGCTGGCCGCGAGCGCGATCCCGCTGGTGGCGCTCGACCCGTCCGGCGAACCGCTGCACACCACGCCGTCGGTCGGCGCGACGAACTGGAGCGGCGGCATCACGGCCGCGCGGCACCTGCTCGACCTCGGCCACCGGCGGATCGGCGTGATCGGCGGACCGACGGACTCCCTGGGCGCCCGCGCCCGCCTGGAGGGCTGCCGGGCCGCGATGGACGCCGCGGGCGCGCCGCTCGACGACCGGCTCGTGCGCACCGGCGAGTTCACCTTCGAGCAAGGCCTTGAACTGGGCCGCGAGCTGCTGGGCCTACCCGACCGGCCGACCGCCGTGCTGTGCGGCAACGACCTGCAGGCGCTCGGCGTCTACGCCGCGGCGTGGCAGCTCGGCCTGCGCATCCCGCACGACCTCAGCGTGGTCGGCTTCGACGACATCGACAACACCCGCTGGTGCTGCCCGCCGATGACGACCGTGCGGCAGCCGTTGGCCGAGATGGGCGCGACGGCCGCCCGGATGCTGCTCACCCTCACCAAGGGCGGAACCCTCGTCCAGCCCCGGGTGGAGCTGGCCACCACGCTCGTCGTGCGCGAGAGCACCGCGCCGCCCGCCTGAACCCGGAGCACGTCACGGCTCCGAGCAAGCCACCCGAGGTCGCCTGCGCTCCCCGGGTCTTGTCTTCCGAACTGTTTCGCTCAATACTCCTAAATGTTTCAGCGCCGGAACACCCCACGGGCGCGGAGGCCTCCTCCGCCGCCCGACCGAACCGCACCTCGTTCCGGAGGACTGACCCCCGCCTGAGCCCGTGCCCCGCGATCCGAGGGCCGGCGGTTCGGCGTGGCTTCGATTGTTAGCGCTAACACGGCACGCAGCCCCTCACTCACTGGAGAGGAGTCCGGGATGCGGCATCCCGCACGACTTCGCACCCACCTGTCCGCCCTCGCCATCGCCGGCTTGGCCCTGACCGGAACGACCGTCGCGCTGTCCGCGCAAGCTGCCGAGGCGGCGGGCTGCTCGGTCGAGTACTCGGTGACCTCGCAGTGGTCCGGCGGGTTCGGCGCGAACGTCTCCGTCACCAACCTCGGAGACCCCGTCTCCGGGTGGACGCTGACCTGGTCCTACCCGGCCGGCCAGACCGTCACGCAGGCGTGGAACGCCACCGTGTCGCAGAGCGGCGCCCAGGTCAGCGCCAGGAACGTGAGCTACAACGGCGGCATCGCCACCGGCGCGAGCGTCGCGTTCGGGTTCAACGGCTCGTGGACCGGCAGCAACCCCGCGCCGACCGCGTTCTCCTTGAACGGCACCGCCTGCACCGGGAACGTCGGCCCCACGACGACCACGCCCACGAGCACGACCACCGGTCCCACCACGACGACCACGGCTCCCACCGGCAGCCTGCCGTCGAGCTTCCGCTGGTCCTCCAGCGGGATCCTGATCAGCCCGAAGCCGGACGCGACGCACGCCAACGTGGCGGTCAAGGACCCGAGCGTGGTCTACCACGACGGCAAGTGGCACGTGTTCGCCTCGACCTACACCACCGGCTACAACCTGATGTACACCAGCTTCACCGACTGGTCGCAGGCGTCCTCGGCGCCGCACACCTACCTGGACCGGACCGCGATCGGCACCGGGTACAAGGCGGCGCCGCACGTGTTCTTCTTCGCGCCGCAGAAGCTGTGGTACCTCGTCTACCAGACCGGCGACAACGCGTCGTACTCCACCACGACCGACATCGCCGACCCGCAGTCTTGGAGCGCGCCCAAGAAGTTCTACGCCAACGGGATGCCGCAGATCATCCGGGACAACATCGGCAACGGCTACTGGGTCGACTTCTGGGTCATCTGCGACACCGCCAAGTGCTACCTGTTCTCCTCCGACGACAACGGCCACCTGTACCGGTCGGAGACCACGGTCGCCAACTACCCCAACGGGTTCACCAACACCGTGATCGCCCTGCAGGACTCGGACCGGAACAGGCTGTTCGAGGCGGCCAACGTCTACAAGGTCGCGGGCAGGAACCAGTACCTGTTGGTGCACGAGGCGATCGGCTCGGACGGCAGGCGCTACTTCCGCTCCTGGACCGCGCCCGCCATCACCGGGCCGTGGACGTCGCTGGCCGACACCGAGGCCAACCCGTTCGCCCGCGCCAACAACGTCACCTTCCCGAACGGCGCCTGGACCCGTGACATCAGCCACGGCGAGATGCTGCGCTCCGGCTCCGACCAGATCATGGAGATCAGCCCGTGCGACCTGCGCTACCTGTACCAGGGCATGGATCCCAACGCCGGCGGTGACTACAACCGGCTGCCCTGGCGGCTCGGCCTGCTGACCCAGACCAACTCCACCTGCTGATCCCGAGCGGGGGGCGCGGGACGTCGACCCGGCGTTCCGCGCCCGGTCGGCGTGACCGCGCCGGCCGTGACGACGAGCGGCGGTCGAGGACTGTCAGCCGAGTCCGATCGTGTAGTCCATGAACTCCCAGGAGATCTCCAGCTTGCGCATGCCCAGCGTCCGCCCGTCGGTGCTGGCCGTGGTCCAGCACCAGTCGAACGAGTTCCAGGGCAGGTGGGTGAGGAACTGCTGGCTGGACCACCGCGGACTGAGGTCGTCGGCCTCGGCGAACCAGAAGAACTTCCCCCCGCCGACCCAGCCGGTGTAGACCTTGACGGTGCCGCCGGGATCGACCTGGTACCACCCCTTCTTCGCCCAGTCGACGCCGCCCTCGCACCCGGGGGCGTGGTAGGCGTACGCCACCCAGAGCCGCTCGTTGCTCCGGTTCTTGAAGTACAGGCCCATGTCACACCGCCTCCGGCGAATCGGGCCGCGACGGCGGATCCGGCCGCGCGGGGCGCTCCGGGCTGAGGCGGTCCTCCTGGTAGTCCTCGTCGCCGGGTCGGTGCTCGGCCCCGCCCGCCGCGCGACCGGAGACCAAGGGTCTGCGGTGGGTCGTCCGGGCCTCGGGGAGGTCCTCGACGGAGTCCTTCGCCTCCGTCGCCACTTCTTCCGGCGTCCACTCCCGGGAAAGTCGTTCGAATGCCATGGATACCTCCGCAAACGACGCCCGCGCTCGCGCCCCGCACCGCGCGGAATGGCGCACTTGGGCGGTTCAGGACGCTCAGTATCCCGCCGGGACCCGTGCGGATGAACCCGCACGATGTCACTCGATGGAGTTAATCCCGGTGCTCGCCAACGGTCGTTCGACCGCGCGGACGGCGGCATAGCGAAAAAGGGATGGCGGAAACGTTATGACGCAAGCGGATCAGCCGAATTCCCCTGGCAACGGTCAAGCCTCGAAGGAAATGCCACCGAGGCGCTAGACACTGTGTTGTCCATCGAGGCCGCCACTCGGGATCTCCCTGCATTGCCTGAGGAGTTGGCGTGAAACGCAGAATCGGCGCATACCTCGCCGTGTGCCTGACAGCCCTGTCCGTCGAGGCGGCCACCGCACGAGCGACGCCGGCACCGCCGAGCCCGCTGACGCTCGCGGTGCGATCGGCCGACCAGGCCGCCGCGTCCGGGCTCGACGCGCTGGTCAAGGGGCCGCACGAGCAGTTCCGGCGGCGGGCGGTCTACCAGGGCGGCGTACCCGGCCGGAAGGACCTGTTCTACGTCTCCTACGACCGCACCTACGACGGGTTGCCGGTCATCGGCGGCGACGCCGTGGTGGCCACCGACGCGGCGGGCCACGTGCTGGAGACCGTCGCCGCTCCCCTGGGCGGCCTCGCGGTCGACACCACACCGACCATCACCCCCGCACGAGCGGCGGAGGTCGCCGGAGCTCAACTGTCCACGGTGGACGATATCGGGAGCACCACGCTGTCGGTGCTCGCCGGAGGGCACGGCACGCTTGTCTACGAGACCGTCGTCTCCGGCCGCAAGGACGGCGTGCCGAGCCGCCTGCACGTCTACGTCGACGCCCGCACCGGCGCTGTCGCGGGCAGTCAGGACGACGCCAGGGCGGGCACCGGCACGAGCCAGTGGAACGGCCCCAACCCGTTGTCCATCGACACGAGCAACAACAGCACGGTGGACGACACGCGACCCGGCGTGCGCTGCGTGGACTACGCGACCAACGCGCCGTTCAGCAAGGCAAGCGACTCCTTCGGCAACGGCAACGCGACCAGCAAGGAGACCGGCTGCGTCGACGTGCTGTGGTCGACCCAGAAGCAGTGGGAGATGATGCGGACCTGGTTGGGCCGCAACGGGATCGACGGCAACGGCCGCGGGGTCACGGTCAAGGTCGGCCTCAACGCGGTCAACGCGTACTGGACCGGGCAGCACATCGAGATCGGCCGCAACAACGCCAACCAGTGGATCGCCTCGATGGACGTGGTCGCGCACGAGCACGGGCACGCCATCGACCAGCACACGCCCGGCGGCGCGGCCCGCGAGGCCGGTCTCGGCGAGGCCACCGGCGACATCTTCGGCGCGCTGACCGAGGCCTACGCCGCGGAGCCCGCGCCGTTCGACACGCCGGACTACCTGGTCGGCGAGTCGGTGAACCTGGTCGGCCGCGGTCCCATCCGGAACATGGCGAACCCGTCGGCCGTCGGCGGTCACCCGAACTGCTGGTCCAGCGCCATCCCCGGCACCGAGGTGCACGCCGCGGCCGGTCCGCTCAACCACTGGTTCCACCTGCTGGCCGAGGGTTCCGCGGCCAGTCCGACGTGCGACGGCTCGACCGTGACCGGCATCGGCATCCAGGCCGCGGGCCGGGTGTTCTACAACGCCATGCTGCTCAAGACCTCCGGCATGACGCACTTCCGCTACCGCGTCGCGACGCTCACCGCGGCGAAGAACCTCGACCCGACCTGCCGGCAGTTCCAGGCCGTCAAGGCGGCCTGGAACGCGATCAACCTGCCCGCCCAGCCCGGCGAGCCGACGTGCGCGACCGTGCCGGACGACGACTTCACGCTCGCGCTCGACCCCGCGTCGGGCACCGTGGAGCCGGGAGAGAAGACGCAGTCGACCATCCGCACGACCACCACGTCCGGCGACCCGCAGACCGTGGCGTTCAGCGCCACCGGCCAGCCTGCCGGCGTGACGGTGCACTTCGCACCGTCCTCGGTGACCTCGGGCGAGTCCTCGACCCTCACCGCGGCCACGACGGCGGACGTCGCGCCCGGCACGTACCCGATCACCGTGCGGGCCGCGGGTTCCACCAGCCACACCGTGACCTACCACCTCACGGTCGGCAGCGAGCCGCCCGCGGACGACTTCGCCATCGCGCTCGATCCCACCGGCGGCAGCGCCGAACCCGGCGGCGCGGTGAGCACCACGGTCGGCACCACGACCACGTCGGGCGAGTCCCAGAAGGTGGGGCTGTCCGCGTCGGGCCTGCCGGCCGGCGCCACGGCGACGTTCGACCCGGCCACGGTCGCGTCCGGCGAGTCGTCCCGGCTGACGATCGCCACGTCGCCGGGCACCCCGGCGGGCACTCACCAGGTGACGGTCACCGGCGCGGGACCGGCGGTGTCGCACTCCGTCACGTTCACGTTGACCGTCGAGGAGGGCACGCCGGGCGGCTGCGCCGGACTGCCAGCGTGGAGCGCGACCCGGGCCTACGTGCCGGACGACGTGGTCTCGCACAACGCGCACAAGTGGACGTCGACCTGGTACTCCACCGGCGCCGAGCCCGGGGCGCCCGGCTCGTGGGCCGTGTGGCGGGACACGGGCGCCTGCTGAACCCACGCTGACGGGGTGGCCCCCGCCCCCCCGGCCGCCGGCCCGCCCCCCGGCGCAGTGCCGCCCCAC
>NZ_JBEOVG010000123.1:0-23469 GCF_040295345.1 Actinosynnema sp. NPDC002837 | reverse complement strand
GACCGGTTGGTCGGGGATGGCCCACCACGGGGTCCGCTCGGGTCAGGCCGCCGTCTCGACGCGGTGCGGCAGCGCACCGGCGATGAGGTCGGCGGCCTTCTCGGCCACCGCGATCACGGGGGCGTTGGGGTTGCCCCGGACGACCTTCGGCATCACCGAGGCGTCCACCACGCGCAGCCCGTCCACGCCCATCACCCGCAGCTCCGCGTCGACGACCTCGCCCATGGCGCACGTCGAGGACGGGTGGAAGATCGAGTGGGTGTACTGGCGGGCGAAGGCGCGCAGGTCCGCGTCGGAGTCCGAGTCGGGTACCAGGTACGGCGTGCCGGTGTAGCGCGCCAGCGCGTCCTGGCGGGCGATGTCGAGGCCGATCCGCAGCGCCTCGACCGCGTTGTCCAGGTCCGCCTCCTCGGCGTAGTAGTTGTGCACGATCTTGGGCTTGGCCGTCGGGACGTCCGAGGCCAGCGTGACGCTGCCCCGGCTGACCGGGCTGAGCATCGACGGGCCGTAGGACAGCGCGTGGTGCGTCGGCGTGCCGAGGCCGCTGTCGGCGAACATGACCGGCGCGCACAGGAACTCCACGTCCGGTGCGGCGAGGTTCGCCTTGGTGCGCACGAAGCCGCCCGCCTCCGGCCCGTTCGAGGTCAGGGGTCCGGTGTGCTCGTTCGCGTAGAGCTCGAAGTTCTCCGGTGTGGCCGCGGCGAGCATGCTGATCGGGTGTTCGTGGGCGTAGATCAGCGGGATGAGCGCGTGGTCCTGCAGGTTCTGGCCGACCTGGGGCGAGTCGACCACCACGGGCACTCCCAGCGCGCTGAGCAGCGACGCGGGCCCGATGCCGGACAGCATCAGCAGTTGCGGCGAGTTGTACGCGCCGCCGGAGAGGATCACCTCGCGCTCGGCGCGGATCGTCACCTGCTCGTCGAGCCGCTCGCCGACCACGCCGGTCGCCCGGCCGTTCTCCACGAGCACCCGGTGGACCTGCAGGTTGGTCTCCACCGTGAGGTTCGGCCGCGACAGGGTCGGGTGCAGGTACGCGCTGGCCGTGCTGGCCCGGCTGCCGTCGCGCTGGGTCAGCTGGAAGTAGCCGAACCCGTCCTGGGAGTCGCCGTTGAAGTCGTCGTTCGCCGGGTGGCCCGCCTCGACGGCGGCGTCGATGAACGCCGTCGACATCGCGTTGCGCGCCCGGTTGTCCGCGACCGAGAGCGGACCGCCGACCCCGTGGTAGGGCGACGCGCCGCGCTCGTTGTCCTCGGACTTGATGAAGTACGGCAGCAGGTCGGCGTAGCTCCAGCCGGGCTGGCCCCACTCGTCGAAGTCCAGCCGGTTGCCCCTGATGTAGATCATCGTGTTGATGGAGCTCGTCCCGCCGAGCACCCTCCCGCGGGGTAGGTAGATCCGGCGGCGGTTCAGCTGTGGTTCTTCGTGGGTGCTGTAGTCCCAGTCGAGGTTAGTGCGGAGCAGCTTGCCGAAGGCGGCAGGCACCGGGATGTTCTGGGACTTGTCGGCCGGCCCGGCTTCGACCAGGCACACGGTGACATTGGGATCCTCGCTCAGCCGAGCGGCGAGGACGCATCCCGCCGAGCCGGCGCCGACGATCACGTAGTCGTACATCCACTCCTCCTTGGGTGAAAACCCAGCATGGACCAGGCCACGAGACGCCGGCGTCTCCGTAATTGCCGAAGTTGTGACCGACTTTCGACCGCGGCAGCGGGCATTTCGCAAGTCCGGAGATGCGACGGCGCGCGCAGGCGGAGGACGATGGGGATCGGTGCTTGTACGGACGGAGATCCCATGGTGCCCGCGGGTTCGCCGACGGCGGTTGACGTCGTGCGGTCCGCGGGTGAGGACGTGGATCGCGGTGCGGCACGACGGCGGGCGACGGCTCGTCGGCTCCTGGAAAGCCCGCGTGGTGCGGGCACGACCTGCGGCGGTGACCAGATGACCACGAGTGCGAGTTCCTGGGGTGACGCGGCCGAGATCCTCGCCGAAGCGGGCGTGGCCGACGACCCCGACTACTACGGCGCCTTCACCAGCCCGGCGCAGAAGGCCGTCCTCACCGTGCCGCTGCGGATCCAGGCGGCCTGGGCCGCCAACGACGCCGACGCCTTCGCCGACATCTTCACCGAGAACGGCAGCGAGCTGATCGGCGACGACCAGCTGTGCGGCCGGGAGGAGATCCGCGAGTACCTGACGGCCGGTTTCGCCGGCGTGTTCAAGGGTTCGCGCGTGCGCGGCTGGGCGCTGTCGCTGGACTTCATCGCCGACGACGTCGCCCTGCTCACCACCGGCGGCGGGGTGGTGTTCGCGGGTGCCACCGACATCGCGCCGGAGCACGAGCTCCGGTCCACCTGGGTGATCCTCCGGGAGGCGCCGGGCAAGTTGCGGCTCGTCTCACACCAGAGCAGCCCCGTCAAGGGCTGACCCCCCTAGTGCAAGGAGTTCCGATGCCCACTGACGACCACCTCTCCCTCGACCGGCCGTCACCGGCACGCATGTACGACTACTTCCTGCACGGCGACAACAACTTCGAGATCGACCGGGCCGCCGCGGAGCAGGTGATCGCCAAGGTCGGGGAGCGCCTCACCCGCGACGTGGTGTGGGAGAACCGCAACTTCCTCGGCCGCGTGGTGCGCCACCTCGCCGAGGACTGCGGCATCACCCAGTTCATCGACGTCGGCGCGGGACTGCCGAGCCAGGAGAACACGCACCAGGTCGCCCGCCGGGCGGTGCCCGACGCGCGGGTCGTCTACGTGGACAACGACCCGATCGTCGCGGCCCACGGGCAGACCCTGCTGTCCGAGGAAGACCGGAAGCTCACCCGGATCATCACCGCGGACCTGCGCGACCCGCAGGCGATCCTGGACCACCCGGAGACCGCCGAGGTCATCGACTTCTCGAAGCCGGTGGCGGTCCTGCTCATCGCCGTCTTCCACTTCGTGAAGGACAGCGAGCGGCCGGGCGAGCTGGTGGCGGCCTTCCGCGACCGGATGGCGCCGGGCTCCTACCTCGCGCTGTCGCACCTGAGCACCCACGACTCGCCCGCCGAGGAACGGGCGAAGATGGAGGACAGCTACAAGAACGCCACGGCTCCGATGGTGTTCCGCGATCTCCCCGAGATCGAGAAGCTGTTCGACGGCTTCACCCTCACCGCGCCGGGCCTCGTCCCCGTCGGCCGGTGGCAGCCCGGAGTCGAGCAGGGCGAGTCCGTGCGCCGGATGTACGGCGGTGTCGCGCGCCTGTCCTAAAAGGACTGTCGTGGGGGTCCGAGGGGCACGCCCCTCGGACCCTTCGCGTCGTCCGCCACGTGCCGGGCGCCCATCGTGATCGGACCGCCGTGGTGCGCCTCACCTCGCGAACGCGGCCTACTCGCCGATCCGGGCCAGGAAGTCGAGGACCCGGACCCGCATGAGCTCGGCCAGTTCCGGCTCGTACTCGGGGTAGGCCGCGTCACCGAACATGTGCTTGCCGCCGGGGTAGACGTGCACGTCGAGCGCCGCACCAGCCCGTTCAGCCGCCGCGCGGAACCGTTCAAGATCGGTCGGACCGACCCACGGGTCCCCCTCGGTGAAGTGCAGCTGTGCCGGCACCCCGTCCGGCCACGGCCCGTCCGGCACCGGCACGCTGTTCATGAGCACCGCCGCCCGCACCCCGGGCACCAAGGTCGCCACGTCCACCGCCACCGCGGCCCCCATCGAGAAGCCCGCGACCACGATCCCCGGCGGCAACCCGGCCACGGCCGCGAGCGTCCGCTCCCGCAGTCCCGCCCCCAACGCCTCGACCTTCCTCATGCCGTCGTCGATGTCGTCATACGTCTCACCG
The DNA here is from genome assembly GCF_040295345.1 of Actinosynnema sp. NPDC002837. NCBI lineage: Bacteria > Bacillati > Actinomycetota > Actinomycetes > Pseudonocardiales > Pseudonocardiaceae > Actinosynnema > Actinosynnema sp. NPDC002837. The sequence goes on along the minus strand of NZ_JBEOVG010000123.1, from coordinate 19,650 downwards.
TCGAACAGGTCGGGCGTGTGCACCCGGTGTCCCGCGGCCCTCAGGTCCTCCGCCCACTGGAGGACACTGGGCCGCCGCCCGAGGACCGAGTGGAACAACACGACGTCGTGGATCATGGCGAACCCTCTGCTGTCCTAGCCGACGAGACCAACCGACCCAACCATGATCGTCGACCGGCGGACTACTCGGGCGGCTCACCGGCGTCAGCAAGACGCCACCTCCTCCGCGGACCCGCCGACCAGGCGGCGGCCGACGCCTCGGCGGTCTCCGACCGGAGAAGTGAATCACCTGGGTTTGACGTGGGCCGATCTTGACCGGAGACCGGCCCCAACGTCCTCACCTGCACTGCTGCGCCCCCGGCAGGATTCGAACCTGCGACCTCGGGATTAGAAGTCCCTCGCTCTCTCCACTGAGCTACGGAGGCTGGAGGGGCTGTTGACCACGCGCTGTAGCAGCGTAGCCGCCCCACCGGACACATCGTCCGGAAGACTCGTCGCGTTTCCTTCCAGGCGCGGGAAGGTGATTAAGATGGCCAAAAAGTGATGTGGATCACTTCGGTGGGGCCGTCGAGTCGCGCGGAACGAGGGAAACCGGCAGTCTTGTCGGCTCGCCTGGTCTGCCGCCGTCGAGCAGTCGCAGGGCTAGTTCACCCGCGTGCCTGCCCTTGTCGGCCAGGGGTTGACGCACCGTAGTCAACGGTGGGTCTGCGTGTTCGGCGGCGGGCACGTCGTCGAAGCCCACGACCGACACGTCGGCCGGCACGCGCAGGCCCAGGTCGCGCACCGCCTGGAGCGCGCCGAACGCCAGCTCGTCCGAAGCGCACAGCAACGCGGTCGGCCGCGGTGAGGTCGAGAGCAGGGCACGGGCGCCCGCACGGCCCAGTTCGCGGTTGCTCCGGGTGCACTCCCAGACCGGGGTGTCCGCACCCGTCACGTCGAGGTACCCGTGCAACCGGTCCCGAGTCACCCGGAACGACGTCGAAGCCAGCCGCGCGGGCGTCACCGGGCCGCTGTGCCCGTCCGGGTGCAGCGCGAACGTCACCACGCCGAACCTCCGGTGCCCCGCCTCCCACAGCGACGACGCCGCCAGCCGCGCCCCGCCGAAGTCGTCCACCTCGACCCGCGCGGTGTCCGGCAGCACGGGCTGGTCGATCACCACCAACGGCAGCCCTCGCGCCCGCACCGCCGCCAACGCGGGCGCGTCGTCGGGCAGCGAGTAGGCCACCACGACGTCCGCCTGAGCCCGCGTCACGGTCTCCGGTCGCGGTCCGCCCTTGTCCCGCCCCGGCATCAGCACCAGGCAGTGGTCGTGTCCGTCCACGGTCGAAGCCAGTCCGTCCAGCACGATCGACAGCGCCGCGTCGGCGAACGACGCCGACAGTCCCTGCCCCAGCATGAACCCGACGGCCGCGCTGTGCCGGGTCGCGAGGCTGCGCGCCACCGGATCCGGTCCCGCGTACCCGATGGACGCCGCCGTCTCCAGGATCCGCTCGCGCAACGCGGCGGACAGCTGGTCCGGCCGGTTGTAGGCGTTCGACACCGTGGCGCGCGACACGCCGACCACGCCGGCCACCGTGTCGAGCGTCGGCTTCCGAGGGCGGTCCACGTGATGAGCGTAACCAGGTAATCGGTTGGACGTTCTGAAGCGCTCTAGTTCACACTCGGACGCATGCCCACACCACGCGTCGCCGTCTTCGCGGTGTTCCTGTTCAACGGGGCGCTGTTCCTGTCCTGGGCCGCACGCATGCCCGCGTTGGCGGCGCAGGTGGGCGCCACCGAGGCCACGCTCGGCCTCGCGCTGGTCGGCGCGAGCATCGGCCTGGCGCTGACGGCGCCGTTCGCGGCCAGGATCTGCGCACGGGTGGGCGCGCGGAAGCTGATCCTCGCCGGCGCGGCGGTCACCGTCGTGGCCGTGCCCTCCCTCACGCTGACCGAGACGCCCTTCCAGCTGGGCCTGGTCCTGTTCGTGCTCGGCTCGTGCGGCGCGTCGCTGGACGTCGGCATGAACGTCGCCGCCGTGGCCGTCACCCGGAGCCTGGACCGGCCGCTGATGCCGCAGTTCCACGCGGGCTTCAGCGTCGGCGGCCTGGTGGGCTCGCTGGGCGCGGCCGCCGCGGCGGCCGTCGGCTGGGGCCTGCCCCGGCACCTGGTCGTCGTGGCGGTGATCGGCGCGGTCGCGATGGCGTGGGTGATCAGGTCCGTGCCGGACACGACCGCGGAGGCGTCCGGCGAGACCGCCGGCACGGCCGAGGGCGACCGCCCGGTCCTCAAGCGACCGCTGCTGTGGCTGCTCGCGACGATCACGCTGTTCTCCGCCATCGCCGAGGGCGCGGCGTCGGACTGGTCGGCGCTGTTCTTCGTCAACGAACGGGGTGTGAGCGAGGCCGCCGCCGCTGCCGCGTACGCCGGGTTCTCCGTCGCCATGGCCACCGCCCGCCTGTTCGGCGAGCCCGCGCAACGCCGGGTCGGCCCGTACCGGCTGCTCGCGGCGGGCGCGGTGGTCGCGGCGGCGGGGCTGGCGCTGGCCGTGCTGGTGGTGTCGCCCGCGGTCGGTTACGTCGGGTTCGCCCTCGTGGGCCTTGGCCTCGCGTTCGCGTTCCCGGTGATCATGGACCTGGCCGGTGACGCGGGCAGGCGCGCCGACGGCACGGGCGGTGAGCGCGAGATCGGCCTGGTCACGACGGTCGCCTACACCGGTTTCCTGCTCGGACCGCCCGTCGTCGGCGGTATCGCGCACGCCAGCAACCTGTCGATCTCGCTGGGTTTCGTGGCGTTCGTGATCGCGCTGATGGTGCCCGCCGTGGCGCTGGCGCGCCGGTCGCGCGCCCGTGAGCTCAGGCGATCGGAAGCCGGTTCAACGCGGCCTTGAGCAGCGGCTGCATCCCGGCCAGCATCTGCTCGGGCACGCCGCCCGCCTGCGCCATCGCCACCAGGACGCTGCGGTTGGCGTTCACGGCCAGGGTCGCGGTGCACGCCATCTCGCCGCCGCTCAACTCGCACAGCGTCCACGTGGAGTGCCCCTCCACGACCACCTCTCGGCCCTTGGACTGCCGCGTCCGCACCTGCTCGTACTTCTGGTAGAGCGCGGCGACCACGGTCCGCCCGGCCTGCGAGCCGTCGTCGAGCACGTACTGGCACGACTCCTGGATCACGTCGTCCTTGCGCGCCGGGTCCTTCTTGTACGGCCCGATGGACTTCAGGTCGGCCGCGGTGAGCAGCGAGCACGGCTCGACGCCGACGACCGTGCGCGGCTTGGCGATCTTGGGGCCGTCCGCGGGTTCGGCCGACGTCGTGGGTGTGACCCCGGCCTGGGGCAACGCGTCCCCGTTGACGGAGTAGCTGCACCCCGCCGACAGGAGCAAGGCGAGGGCCATCACGAGCGCCGTGCGAGAACTGGTCACGTCCGGCAACGGTAGTGGGTGTGATCTGCGCACGTCCGGCGGTTGGTGGTGGTGCGGTCGCGCCGCCTACGCTCGTCACGTGCCCACTGACGCGCCTTCCCGCACCCGGCGGACCGGTCTCATCCCGTTGTTGATCGTCGGCACGACGATAGCCGCGGTGGTCGCGGCGGCGCTGCTCGTCCTCACCGGGGGTGACGCGTCCGGGTTGATCGTGGTGCGCGTGCTGACCGAGGCGGCCGCCGTGGTGACCGTCGGGTCGCTGCTGCTGGCGGCGTTCCTGGTGCCACCGCAGGAGAGCGGCACGCTGGCCGCCGACGGTTACGCCGCCGTGCGCACGGCGGGCTGGGCGGCGTTGGTGTGGACGTTGGGCGCGGTGCTGTCGGTGCCGTTCACGGTGGCCGACGCGTTGGGGCAGCCGGTGACGGCGCTGCTGGAGCCGTCGGTGCTGTTCCAGGTGGCCGGGCTGGTGGAGCAGTCGAAGGCCTGGATGATCACGGCGGTGATCGTGGCGCTGCTGGCGCTGGGCTGCCGGTTGGTGCTGTCGTGGGGCTGGACCGTGCCGCTGTTCTTCCTGTCGGTGTTCGCCCTGATCCCGGTGGCCGTGACGGGGCACTCGTCCGGCGGCGGCTCGCACGACGTGGCCACGAACAGCCTGCTGTACCACCTGATCGGGGCGGCGTTGTGGGTCGGCGGCCTGATCGCGCTGCTGGCGCACGGCCGGCGGGGCGGCGACCACCTCGGGACGGCGACGACGCGGTTCTCCAGGCTGGCGCTGGTCTGCTGGCTCGTGATGGCGGTGTCCGGCGTGGTCAACGCGTGGGTGCGGCTGCCGTTGAGCCAGCTGTTCGGCAGCGAGTACGGCCTGCTGGTGCTCGGCAAGACGCTCGCGCTGGTCGTCCTGGGTGTCGTGGGGTACTTCCAGCGCGAGAAGAGCGTGAAGGAAGTCGTGGCCACGGGCGCCGGGCGTTCGCTGGTGAAGCTCGCGGGCATCGAAGTGCTCTTGATGTTCCTCACCCTCGGCCTGGCCGCCGCGCTGAGCCGGACGCCCCCGCCGATGGAGGGCCGCGCGCTGCCCAGCACCGTGGAGCTGCGCATCGGCTACGACCTGGCCGGCGCGCCGACGTGGTCGCGGCTGCTGTTCGACTGGCGGTTCGACCTGGTCTTCGGCGCGATCTTCATCGCCCTCGGCGTGCTGTACCTGCTCGGCGTGCGGCGGCTGCGCAAGCGCGGTGACGCGTGGCCGGTCGGTCGCACGGTCGCGTGGGTCGCGGGCTGCCTGACCGTGGTGTTCGCCACGTCGTCCGGCGTGGGCCGGTACGCGCCCGCGATGTTCAGCATCCACATGGAAGCGCACATGCTGCTGTCCATGCTGGCGCCGATCCTGCTGGTGCTCGGCGGTCCGGTGACGTTGGCGATGCGGGCGCTGCCGACGGCGGGCAAGGGCAACCCGCCGGGGCCGCGGGAGTGGCTGCTGGCGTTCGTGCACTCGCCGGTGGCGAAGGTGCTGACGAACCCGTTCGTGGCGTTGGCGCTGTTCGTCGGCTCGTTCTACGGCTTGTACTTCTCCGGGCTGTTCGACGCCGCGCTGGACTACCACTGGGCGCACCTGGCGATGAACGCCCACTTCATCCTGGTCGGCTACGTCTTCTACTGGCCGGTGATCGGCATCGACCCGGCGCCGAACCGGCTGCCGCCGCTGGGACGGCTGGGCCTGCTGTTCGCCTCGATCCCGTTCCACGCGTTCTTCGGCATCGTGCTGATGAGCTCGCAGACCGTGATCGGCGACAACTTCTACCGGTCGTTGGGCCTGCCGTGGGTGACGTCGCAGCTGGAGGACCAGCGGCTGGGCGGCGGCATCGCGTGGGCGGCCGGCGAGCTGCCGCTGATCGTGGTGATGGTGGCGTTGCTGGTGCAGTGGGCCAGGTCGGACAGCCGCGACGCCCGCCGGGCGGACCGGCGGGCGGACGCGGACGGTGACGCGGACCTGGCCGCGTACAACGCGATGCTGCGCAAGATGTCGGGGAAGGACTAGAGCGGGCGCTGGAAGCCCTTGACCGCCGCGACCCAACCCGCCGCGGCGAGCACGGCACTGGTCACCAGCGCCCCGACGACCCCGGTCACGGGCTGGGCCAGCGCCAGCGAACGCGCCGCGTCCACCGCGAACGTCAACGGGTTGACGTTGGCGACTGCCTGCAGCCAGCCCGGCAGGCCGCTGATCGGGACGTACGCGCTCGACGCGAACATCAGCGGGAACATGGCCAGGAAGCCGACGGTCTGCATCAGCTCGGCGTTGCGCAGCCACGCCGCGATGGCCAGGAAGATCCAGCCCAGACCCCACCCGACCGCCAGGGCCAACGCGAGCGCGGCGGCGGTGCCGGCGACCCCGCCGGCGGGGGAGAAGCCGAAGACCACGACCGCGAACACCAGCATCAGCAGCAGTTGCGAGGCGGTGCGGACGAGGTCGGACAGGCTGCGTGCGACGAGCACCGAGCCCGATCGGATGGGCAGTGAGCGGAACCGCGCCAGCACGCCGTTCTTCATGTCCGTGACCAGGCCCACACCCGCCTGCAACGCGGACTGCATGGCGGTGTTGACCAGGATCGCGGGCATCAGGAAGTCGATGTAGGCCACGCCCCGGGGGAAGCCGGGCGTGGTGGCGATGCTCGCGAAGATCTGGCTGAACAGGGTCAGCATGATCAGCGGCTGGAGGATGCTGAACACGATCATGCGCGGGTCGCTGACCAGCGTGCGCAGGGACCGCTGGGTCAGCACCAGCACCTGGGTGCCGAAGTCCGTGCCGCGCCAGCGCGGCGCGGCGGTGAGGGTGGTCATCCGGTGGCTCCTGTTCAGGCCGCGTGCTGCGCGAGGGTGAGGTAGACGTCGTCGAGGGTCGGCTCGCCGAGGGCCAGTTCGGTGGCCTCCAGGCCGACCTCGTCCAGCGCGCGGACCACCTTGGCGATCTCGCGGGACGACGTGACGGGCGCGGTCAGCGTGTTCTGCGCCGCCACGGGCTGCATACCGGCCCGTTCCAGGGCTCCGGTGGCCTTGGCGACGTCCGAGGCGTCCGCCAGGGTCACGGTGACCGTGCGTTGGCCGACCTGGGCCTTCAGCTCGGCGCTGGTGCCCGCGGCGACGACCTTGCCCTGCGAGAGCACCGTGATCGAGTCGGCCAGGCGGTCGGCCTCGTCCAGGTACTGGGTGGTGAGCAGGACCGTGGTGCCGTCGGTGACCAGGCCCTCGACGATTTCCCACAGGCCGAGCCTGCTGGCCGGGTCCAGGCCGGTGGTCGGCTCGTCCAGGAAGATCACTTCGGGGTGGCCGACGAGGCTCGCGGCCAGGTCGAGGCGTCGACGCATGCCGCCCGAGTAGGTGCGGGACGGCCGCTTCGCCGCGTCGGCCAGCTCGAACAGCTCCAGCAGCTCCTCGCCCCTGGCCCTGGCCTCGCGCGTGGTCGCGCCGAGCAGGCGGGCGATCAGGACCAGGTTGTCCAGGCCGGACAGCTGCTCGTCCACGGCGGCGAACTGGCCGGTCAGCCCGATCCGGCTGCGCACCTGGTGGGCCCGCGCGACCACGTCGAACCCGGCCACGCTCGCGTGACCGGAGTCCGGCGGGAGCATCGTGGTGAGCACGTTGACCAGCGTCGTCTTGCCGGCGCCGTTGTGGCCCAGCAGTCCGAGCACGGTGCCCTTGGGCACGGCGATGCTCACCCCGTCCAGGGCCTTCTGCGCGCCGAACGCCTTGCCGACGTCGACGGCCTCGATCATCAGGTCCTTCACTGCTTCCCCCTCAGCACGCCGTGCAGGAACAGTTCGACGAGCTGGTCGGCGTCGGCGGTGGAGTCGCCGAAGCCCTCGCCGTGCATGCGGTTGGTGAACACGAGCCCGAGCAGCAGCCGTGCGGCCAGGGACGGGTCGACGCGCAGGTCGTCGTCCGGGCCGAACAGCGAGGCGACGTGCTCGGTGATGCGCTGCATCTCGACCGGCGGTCCCTTGTGCTCGCGCTGCTTGTCGTGCCCGTCGTGCGGGTCGTAGCCCGAGTCGCGGAGCACGCTCATCAGCTTCCACATCCGGTCCAGGTAGCCGGAGACGGCGCTGATGGCCCAGGACAGGCGCTCGGCGAGGGTGTCCGCTTGGCTCGCCTGCTCGATCAGGTCCAGTTCGGAGTCGGCCGCCATGACGCTCTGCACGCACGTGCGGATGAGCTCCTGCTTGTCCTTGAACGCCCGGAAGACGGTGCCCTCCGCGATGCCGGCGGCCTTGGCGACCTGGCTGGTCGTCACGTTGGCGCCGTGCGTGAACAGCAGCGGGACCGTGGCGGCGACGATCGCCTCGCGGCGGTCCTCGGGGCTCATCGCGGGCGCGCGCCGACGGCGTTGGGTGGTCTCCTCGGGCATGGTGCGAGCTTATGAGTGAGTCCTCACTCATGTCAACGAGTGAGCGCTCACTCATTTAGTTATGCATGCTTCAGTCAGTTGTCCACAGCTCCGGAACCGCCGCTCGCCACCCGCCTCCACCACCGGCAACCTGGTCGCAAGCGATCAACCAGGAGGAGCACGAGATGGCCTACAACGAGACCCGGGTCACCATCTGCGGCAACGTCGCCAGCCCGGTCAGCCACACCAAGGTCGGCCCCGGTTTCAGCCGGGCGAAGTTCCGGCTGTTCACCGCGGAGCGCGTCTGGGACCAGGAGCAACGCGCCTGGGAGGACGGCGCGCGGATGTTCCTGTCGGTGTCGTGCTGGCGGATGCTCGCCGACAACGCGCAGGCGTCGTTGAACAAGGGCGACCCGGTGGTGGTCACCGGCCGGTTGACGATCAGGGAGGTCGAGTTCGAGGGCAGGACCAGGTCGGTGGTGGAGATCGAGGCCACCGCGATCGGGCCCAACCTGGCGCTGTGCACGGCCACGGCGACGCGCACCCGGCTCGCGGCGGACGCGGTCGAGGCGCGGGCGGCGCCCGAGATCGCCGCGCCCCGCGCACCGGCGGAGTTGCCGCTGGTCCTGACGGGCGAGGCGGAGCGTCCGAAGGAGGTGGCCGAAGTGCCGTTCTGAGCCAAACGAGCTACAAGGGCTTCCGTCGGGCCGTTCGGGGCGGAGAATGCGCGGGCAGTCGTCGCCGTTGCGAGCGTGGAGGAGGGAGGTCGTCGGGCCGGCGCCAGGGCCGGGTCCGCACGCAGGCACCGGGGGTTGACAGCGCACCGAGTTCGCGCATCGGGTCGGAGTCGCTGGTCGCAGGGTCGCGCCAGGCCGGCCCGGCGGTCGTGTTACGACTGTGGGTGACCCACGTTCGCGTTAACTCTGCGTTGTGCCCACGTCCGTTGCCGGCGTCCGAGGTTCGGGCCCGATCGGCACCGCTCTACGATCGCGGGCATGGCCGAGTACGTCTACACCATGAAGAAGGTGCGCAAGGCGCACGGGGACAAAGTCATCCTGGATGACGTCACCATCATGTTCCTCCCCGGTGCGAAGATCGGCGTTGTCGGTCCCAACGGCGCCGGTAAGTCGAGCGTGCTGAAGATCATGGCCGGCCTGGACACACCGGGCAACGGCGAGGCCTTCCTCGCGCCGGGCTACACGGTCGGCATCCTCCAGCAGGAGCCGCCTCTCAACGAGGAGAAGACCGTCCTGGGCAACGTCCAGGAGGGCCTCGGCGAGATCAAGGTGAAGCTCGACCGCTACAACGAGATCGCCGAGAAGATGGCCGTCGACTACTCCGACGAGCTGATGGAGGAGATGGGTCAGCTCCAGGAAGACCTGGACCACGCGAACGCGTGGGACCTCGACTCCCAGCTGGAGCAGGCGATGGACGCCCTGCGCTGCCCGCCGCCCGACGCGGACGTCAAGACCCTCTCCGGTGGCGAGCGCCGCCGGGTCGCCCTCTGCAAGCTGCTGCTGAGCAAGCCGGACCTGCTGCTGCTCGACGAGCCCACCAACCACCTGGACGCGGAGAGCGTCCTGTGGCTGGAGCAGCACCTGGCGCAGTACGCGGGCGCGGTCCTGGCCGTCACGCACGACCGGTACTTCCTGGACAACCTCGCCGAGTGGATCCTGGAGCTCGACCGCGGCCGGGCCCACCCGTACGAGGGCAACTACTCCACCTACCTGGAGAAGAAGGCCGAGCGGCTCGCGGTCTCCGGCAAGAAGGACCAGAAGCTGCAGAAGCGGCTGAAGGACGAGCTGGAGTGGGTCCGGTCGGGCGCCAAGGCCCGGCAGGCCAAGTCCAAGGCCCGCCTCGGCCGCTACGAGGAGATGGCCGCGGAGGCGGAGAAGACCCGCAAGCTCGACTTCGAGGAGATCCAGATCCCGCCGGGCCCGCGCCTGGGCAGCGTCGTGGTCGAGGTCGACAAGCTGAAGAAGGGCTTCGGCGACCGGGTGCTGATCGACGGCCTGTCGTTCAGCCTGCCGCGCAACGGCATCGTCGGCGTCATCGGTCCGAACGGCGTCGGCAAGACGACGCTGTTCAAGACCATCGTGGGGCTGGAGGAGCCCGACTCGGGCACGGTCAAGATCGGCGAGACGGTCAAGCTGTCCTACGTCGACCAGAACCGCGGCGGCATCGACCCGAAGAAGAACGTGTGGGAGGTCGTCTCCGACGGCCTGGACTACATCCACGTCGGCAACGTCGAGATGCCGTCGCGGGCGTACGTCAGCGCGTTCGGCTTCAAGGGCCCGGACCAGCAGAAGCCGGCGGGCGTGCTCTCCGGTGGTGAGCGCAACCGGCTCAACCTGGCGCTGACCCTCAAGGAGGGCGGCAACCTGATCCTGCTGGACGAGCCGACGAACGACCTGGACGTCGAGACGCTCGGCTCGCTGGAGAACGCCCTGGAGCAGTTCCCCGGTTGCGCCGTGGTCATCTCGCACGACCGGTGGTTCCTCGACCGCGTCGCCACGCACATCCTGGCGTGGGAGGGCACGGCGGAGAACCCGTCGAAGTGGTACTGGTTCGAGGGCAACTTCGAGGGCTACGAGAAGAACAAGATCGAGCGCCTCGGCGCGGAGGCGGCGAGGCCGCACCGCGTCACCTACCGCAAGCTCACGCGGGACTGAGGGCCGGGTACCTACATCGTGGCGGCGAGGGGCGAAGCGCAGGCGGACGTCGAGGTGAGCACGCTGGTCGTGCCCGCCTGGCGGCTGCGTTGGCGGGCACCGGAGCTTGCTCTGGTGCTGGGCGAGCGCGCCGTCGCGCTCGCCTCCGCCCGCCGTGACGAGGTCGACCGGTTGCGCGCGGAGGCCCTGGTGGTCTTCGCGAGCAACCGCATGGGCCGGGGCGTCCGCATCGCGGACCGGGCGTTGGACGCCCTCAAGGCGGCCGAGGCCGCGTCCGAGCGGGAGACGGCCTGGCGGCTGCGGGTCGAGCTGGCCGACAGCGCCAGGTCGGTCGGCGCGCCCCTCACGGGGTTCGCCGCCGTCCGGCCGGTGCTGGAGGCCGACGACGTCCCGCCGGGCCTGCGGGCCACGGCCCTCGTCCAGGCCAGTGAGTGCCTGGTCTCGGTCGGCCGGGGCGCGGCGCTGGCCCAGGCGTTGGACGAAGCGGACCGCCTCTACCAGGCGGATCCGCTGCTGGACCACGACACGACCCTGCTGCACCGGGGCCTGCTCCGCGCGTCCGCCGCGGGGCAGCACCGCCGTTGGGGCGACCTGCAGGCGGCGGTCGCGTCGGCTCGTGACGGCCTGGCCGTGCTGGACCGGCTCAAGGAGTCGGAGTCCGACAACGGCCAGGTCCGGGGCAGGCTGACGGTGGAGCTCGTCTGCGCCCTGATGGACCTGAACAAGCCGGGCGAGGCCTCCGAGATCGGCACCCCGCTCCTGGAACGCCCGGTGCGGGCACCGTCCGCCTCCACCACCGGCTGGCTCCGGCTGGCCCTGGCCACCAGGGTCCACCTGCCCGCCGGTCGCGTCGACCAGGCCCGCGACCTGCTGCGTGACGCGGCCGACAGCGCCGAGCGCCACCAGTTGGACACCCTGCTGGCGGAAAGCCTCCTGGCGCTGGCACACGTGCACGAGGTGGCCGGCGACCTGACCGAAGCACTGGCCAACCTCCGCTCCGCCCACGCCGCCGAACGCCGGCGTGCCAGAGCGGTCTACGCCGTGCGGGCCAGGCTGGCTGCCGAGTTCTCCGGCGTCCACCGCCGGCCGGCGGGCGGCCTGCACGACGAACTGGCCGCCCTGCTCCGCACGGGAACCTCGGTGGTGACGCCACCCACCACCGACCCCGACCTCGCCCCCGAGGCCAAGCAACAACTCCGCCAGTGGCGTCCGGTCCAAATGCACCGCAACGAGGGAATCCGGGTCAAGCGCTCCCGCCGTGCGGCCGAAGACATGACTGTGGAAGGCCTCTCCGCCGCAAGGGCCCACGCCGCCGACCGCTGGCGCCTGGTCCAACCGTTCGGCGACGTGGAAGACGACACGGCCCAACCGGGAGGCCGCCGCCGAGCACCGGAACCGGAAACGCCACCACCGACCGCCCAAGGCCGCCCGGAACACGCCAGAAGCGGCGAAGCCAAGCCCACCCACACACCACCCTCCGGCACCCCGACCCCCGGCGTTCACGCGGCTGGCACCCACACCGCCGGCACCCACACCGCCGGCTCAGGAGCGACCACCGGTACGGGCACGGCGCCCAACCCTGGACACCCCGCCACGTCGACCAACACGCCGGCCGCCACTCCCGCGCGCACCGCCGGACCGCCCGCCGCGACGCATACTGCCGCCACGAACACAGCCACCACACACACTGCCGCCACGCCCACCGGCGCTATCGGCAACCCACCATCCGGCATCCACGCAACCGGGACGGGCACGGCTTCCGCCGCCTCCGCTGATGTGCCGCCGGCCGGCATCCACACGCACGCCCCAGGAACGGGCGAGCCGGGGACTGGCGCTGCCGCGCATGGCATCGGATCGGCCGCGCACCACGCAGGCGGCGCAGTGACCGACGCGGTAACCGGCGCAGTGACCGGTGAGGCGACCTCGGGCGGTGCCGGGTTCGGCACCGCGTCGGCGGGCGTTCACGCCCAGGACGCAGTGACCGGCGAGCCAAGGGTTGCTGGTAGCGGCGCACACAGCACCGCGTCGGCCACGAGCCCGGGTGGTGCAAGTGCTGGTGAGGTGAGGCACGAGGGCGGCGCAGGGACGGGTGAGGCGAAGACCTCCGGCTCGGAGGGCGGCGGTTTCGGGATCGGCGGTTCAGGGATCGGCAATGTCGGGGCCCGCAATGTCGAGGCCGGCGGTGTCGGGGTTGGCGGTTCGAGGGCTGGCGGTGCGGCAACTGGCGACGCGGGACTTGGGGTTGTCGGAACTGGTGGTGTGGGGCTTGGTGGTGCTGCGGCGGCTGCGGCCGCGTCGGCTGGAGGTCGCGTGAGCGGCGTGGAGGCCGGTGAGTCCGCTGTTCGGCGGCCGGTCGGTGGTGCTGGGCTTGGTGGGGGTGGGTTCGGCATCGTGCAGCCCGAGGTCGGTGCGCAGCCCGAGGTTGGTGCGCAGCCCGAGGTTGGTGAGAGCGGTGTCGGCAAGGCTGGCTCTGGCGAGACCGGTGCCATCGAAGCCGGTTCCACCGAGACCGGTATTGGCGAGGCCGGCCCTGGCGCGCTTGGTGTCGGTGAGGTCGGCGCCGGTGGCAGTGGGGCTGATGCTGCTCCGGCTGCTGGGCACGAGGGTGGTGGCGAGCGGAGTGTGCCGGCGGCTGGGTTGATCGCGGCGGCTGGTGCTGTGCGTAGTGGTCGTAGGCGGGCGGCGCGGGAGGCTGCTCAGGATGAGGGGGAGCGGTCTTCCGGGGACGCCGACCCCAGTGTGCTGGACGCGCTGAAGGCCGCTGGGCTGCTCGACCCGCAGCGCGCCGGTGGTCGGCGGCGCGCTCGCGACACAGATGAGGAGGCCGCCGTTTCCGAGCCCGAGCCCTCGCGACAGGCTGAACCCGAGCAGGTGCAGTGGCGCGTGGAACCGCCGCCGCGGCTGCGTGGTGAGACGCCGCCGCCCGTGGACATGTTCGACTCACCGACGATGGTCCAGCCCGCCGTGCGCGACGACGTGCCGCCAGTCGGGCTTGGCGCGGCCTTCGTGAAGGGGCCGCTCATCCCCACCGCCCGGGTGCCCGACCCACCGGACTACCCGCTGCCGCCCGTGCCCGACTTTGCCATGTCGTCGTCGGTGCCGGAGCAGGCCGTGAAGGCGGACGAGGTGCCGCCGGTCTTCCCCTCGACGGACGTGGATTCGCCTGCCGAGGACCTGTCGGTGCCCGCGCAACCCGAGCCGCGGCCCATGCCGGAGCCCGACCTGCGGCCCATGCCGCAATCCGAGCCGCAGTCCGTGCCACAGCCCGCGCGGCGACCCGAGCCCCAGCCCTCGCCGCAACGAGAGCCGCGACCTGAGCCGCAGCCCGAGCCACAGCCGGTGCCGCAGCCCGAGCCGGACCAGGTGCCCGGAGTGCCCGAGCCCGACCAGGTGCCGCCGGTCCCGGTGCCCGACCCGGTGCCGACCGACCCGTCCCCTGACACGCCGCCGACGACACCACCGACGCCGACGACTCCGCCGGCGGAGTTCAGCCCGACCGGGTTCCTGGGCGCGGCCGACATCGAGCACGACGACGCACCCGCGCCCGCACCCAGCGAAGCGCCGGTCGGGGTGACCGGTGAAGCGACAGTCGAGGTGACCGGCGGAGCACCAGTCGAGGTGACCGGTGAAGCGACCGGCGAGGAAACCGCGACCGGTGGGGAAACGCCGAAGGACCCCTTCGTCACCGCCGTCGTGGTCGGCGGCAAGACGATCGACCTGCCGGCCATCGTCGTCGAACCGACACCGCCCGCCCCCGGCTCACCCAGCGCCACCCGCGCCTCACGCCGACACAAGAGCGACCTGAGCCTGGCCGAACTCCTCGCCGAGGCCCTCGTCGCCTACGAGGACGCCCGACGCGAGGACGAAGCCGCGGGCCGCGCCGAGGTCGACGAGGACACCGTGCCGATCTCACCGGTCGGGACGCCGCCACCGCCATCCGAGAACGAGACCACCGCCCCGATCCAGCGCATCGACCCACCGCGCCGGTTCGACACGTGGACTCTTCCCGAATCGTGAAATGATTTGAGGTTCTAATAAGGTTTCCCGCCGGTAACAAAGCGGGAAATAGGCCACGTCACAAGTGAATTCCCGACTTTCCAGGCAAGTTGTTCGATTCAGTGCGAGGGTTGCGGCGATCGGCTTCGCGCCCGTCTGGTTAAGTGGTGCGCACACCCGGTACACAGAGGTACCGGATAGCGTGGAGTCGCCTGAACATGACCTCGACTGGAGCCCCGTCCCGATCCGAGCCCACCGCCCGCGACGTCGGCGCGGCTCGCCCGGCCAGTCCCGAACAGGCCCGTGACGAATTGATCGAACGTGCCGCCGCCAACGCCCCCGAGCTCGCCGACCTGATCCGCCTGTACTACCGCCACGTCCCCGCCGAGGAAGTCAACGACGACGACCCGGTCGACCTGGTGGGCGCGGTGCGCTCGAACTACCAGCTGGCCGAGACCCGGGTCCCGGGCCGTCCGGTGGTGCGGATCCTCAACCCCACCCGCGCGCACGACGGCTGGACCTGTCCGGCCACGGTGGTGCAGGTGGTCACCGACGACATGCCGTACCTGGTCGACTCGGTGGCCTCCGAGCTGACCCGCGGCGGCGTGCAGGTCCAACGGGTGGTGCACCCGATCGTCGTGGTGCGCCGTGACCTGGTGACGGGAGCGCTCCAGGAGGTCCTGCCGACCGCGGACCCGGCCGACCCGCCGGGCGACGCGCTGGCCGAGTCGTGGATGTACGTCGAGGTCGACCTGCTCACCGACCCGGACCGGGCGCGTGAGCTGGAAACCAAGCTGCACACCGTGCTCAACGACGTCCGCGAGGTCGTCGAGGACACCGACAAGATGGCCGGCATGGCGGGGCACCTGGCCGAGCTGCTGGAGTCCGAACCGCCGCCGCTGCCCAGCCACGAGGTGCAGGACGGCGCGAACCTGCTGCGCTGGCTCGCCGACGACCACTTCACGTTCCTCGGCTACCGCCAGTACGAGCTGGTCCGCGACGACCCGGCCACGGACGGCGAACCCGCGCTCCGGGCGGTCCTGGCGAGCGGTCTCGGCGTGCTCAGACAGGACAGCCTCGCGGCGCGCAGCCTGACGGCGGGCCCGGACGCGGGCGCCCAGGCACTGTCACCGGAACTGCTGGTCCTGACGCAGGCCAGCGCGCAGTCGAGCGTGCACCGGTCGGTGTACCCCTACTACGTCGGCGTGAAGACCTTCGACGCCGACGGCAACGTGTCCGGCGAGCACCGGTTCCTCGGCGTCTTCTCCACCACGGCCCTGCACGAGGACGTGCTGGACATCCCGGCCATCGAACGCCGGGTCCGCGACGTCATCCACCGCGCCGGCTTCCCGCTGCACTCCTACTCGGGCCAGCGGATGCTCGAGGTGATCCAGAACTACCCGCGCACCGAGCTGTTCTCGGTCGACACGGACACGCTCTACCAGACCGTCACGGGCGTGATCGCGCTCGCCGAACGCCGCCGGCTGCGCCTGTTCCTGCGCCGCGACCCGTACGGCCGCTTCTACTCCTGCCTGGTCTACCTGCCGCGCGACCGCTACACCACGACGTCGCGGCTGGCCATGCAGGAAGTGCTGATCGACCAGCTCGGCGGCGTGAACCTGGAGTACAGCGCACGCGTCGGCGAGTCGGCGCTGGCCCGCGTGCACTTCACCGTGCACACCGACCCGAGCCGCCACGTCGAGCCGGACACCGCCCACATCCAGCAGCTGCTGGCCGAGGCCGTGCGCCTGTGGGACGACCGCATGGTCGAGGCGGTCATGGAGGACCACGGCACGGGCCTGGGCGCGGAATCGTCGTCCGAGCGGGGCCAGCGGATCGCCGCGGCGTTCCCCGAGGCCTACAAGGAGGACTTCACCGCGGCCGAGGGCCTGGCGGACTTCCGGCGCATCGAGGCCCTCAAGCGCGGCGACCTGGACCTGGCGTTCTACACGCCGCGCGACGCCGAGCCGGGTGAGCGGCGGTTCAAGCTGTTCCTCGTCGGCGCCCGGTTGACGCTGTCGGACGTGCTGCCGATGTTGCAGCGCATGGGCGTGGTCGTGGTGGACGAGCGCCCGTACGAGCTGGTCCGCGACGACGGCGTGGAGTGCTGGATCTACGACTTCGGCCTGCGCATCGACCAGGTCACCCTGGACAAGCTGTCCGGCGAGGACTTCGAGTCGATCCGCACCCGCTTCCAGGACGCGTTCGCCGCCGCCTGGCGCGGCGAGGCCGAGGTGGACGGCTTCAACACGCTCGTGCTCAAGGCGGGCGTCACGTGGCAGCAGGCCGCGATGCTGCGCGCCTACGCCAAGTACCTGCGCCAGGCCGGCACCCCGTACAGCCAGGACTACATCGAGGACGCCGTCCTGGGCCACACCGAGGTCGCCACGGCCCTGGTGCGGCTGTTCGAGGCCCGGTTCGACCCCGCCCTGTCCGACGAGCAGCGCTCCGGCCGCACGGACCACCTGGTCGACGAGATCACCGAGATGATCGACAACGTGACCAGCCTGGACGCGGACCGCATCCTGCGCAGCCTGCTCACGCTGGTGCAGGCCACGCTGCGCACGAACTACTTCGTCCGCGACGTCGACGGCAACCCGCGCCCGTACCTGGCGGTCAAGCTGAACCCGCGCGCGATCCCGGACCTGCCGCAACCGCGGCCGCGGTTCGAGATCTTCGTGTACTCGCCCCGCCTGGAAGGCGTGCACCTGCGCTTCGGCCCGGTGGCCCGCGGCGGTCTGCGCTGGTCCGACCGGCGTGAGGACTTCCGCACCGAGATCCTGGGCCTGGTCAAGGCGCAGGCCGTGAAGAACGCCGTGATCGTGCCGGTCGGCGCGAAGGGCGGCTTCGTGCTGAAGAGGCCGCCGGCGCCCACCGGCGACCCGGGCCAGGACCGCGAGCAGCTGCTGGCCGAGGGCATCGCGTGCTACCGCCAGTTCATCTCCGGCCTGCTCGACCTGACCGACAACCTCAACTCGGGCACGGTCCTGCCCGCGCCGCAGGTCGTCCGGCACGACGGCGACGACACGTACCTGGTGGTCGCGGCGGACAAGGGCACGGCGTCGTTCTCCGACATCGCCAACGAGGTCTCCAAGTCCTACGGCTTCTGGCTGGGTGACGCGTTCGCGTCCGGCGGTTCCGTCGGCTACGACCACAAGGCCATGGGCATCACCGCCAAGGGCGCGTGGGAGAGCGTGAAGCGCCACTTCCGCGAGCTGGGCACCGACACGCAGACCGAGGAGTTCACCGTCGTCGGCGTCGGCGACATGTCCGGTGACGTGTTCGGCAACGGCATGCTGCTCTCCGAGCACATCCGCCTGGTGGCCGCGTTCGACCACCGGCACATCTTCATCGACCCGGACCCCACCGCGGCGAGCGGCTACGCCGAGCGCAAGCGGCTGTTCGAACTGCCCCGCTCCTCGTGGGACGACTACGACCGCTCCCTGATCAGCGCAGGCGGCGGCGTCTGGCCGCGCACGGCCAAGTCGATCCCGGTCTCCGAGCAGGCCCGCGAAGCCCTGGGCCTGCCCGAGGGCGTGGTCAAGCTGTCGCCGCAGGAGCTGATGAAGGCGATCCTGCTCGCGCCCGTCGACCTGCTCTGGAACGGCGGCATCGGCACCTACGTCAAGGCGGGCGCGGAGTCGCACGCCGAGGTCGGCGACAAGGCCAACGACGCGATCCGCGTCAACGGCTCCGACCTGCGCGTCAAGGTCGTCGGCGAGGGCGGCAACCTCGGTCTGACCCAGCGCGGCCGCATCGAGTTCGCCCGCAACGGCGGCAAGGTCAACACCGACGCGCTGGACAACTCGGCCGGTGTCGACTGCTCCGACCACGAGGTCAACATCAAGATCCTGCTGGACGAACTGGTCCGCGACGGCAAGCTCGACCAGGACCGGCGCAACGAGCTGCTGGGCCAGATGACCGACGAGGTCGGCGAGCTGGTCCTGGCCGACAACTACTCGCAGAACGCCGTGCTCGGCGTCTCCCGCGCCCACGCCGCGCCGATGCTCTCGGTGCACGCGCGCCTGGTCGCCGACCTCGAACAGCGGGGCGTCCTCGACCGCACGCTCGAAGCGCTGCCGAGCGCCGCCGAGTTCAAGGCGCTGGAGAAGGCGGGCGACGGCCTCACCTCGCCGGAACTGGCCACGCTGCTCGCGCACGTGAAGCTGGCGTTGAAGGAGGAGGTGCTGGCCGGCGACCTGCCGACGATCGACGTGCTGGCCCGCCGGCTGCCCGACTACTTCCCGAGCGAGCTGCGGGAGCGGTTCGCCGACGCCATCGGCAACCACCCGCTGTCGCGCGAGATCATCTCGACCGTCCTGGTCAACGAGGTCGTCGACGGCGGCGGTGTGTCGTACGCGTTCCGCCTGGCGGAGGAGATCAGCGCCTCAGCCACGGACGCCGTGCGCGCGTACACCGTGGTGACCGCGATCTACGACCTGCCGTCGATCTGGCAGGAGATCCGCGCCCTGGACAACGTCGTGCCGACCGACGTCCAGGACGACATGGTGCTGGAAACGCGCCGCCTGCTGGACCGCGCGTCGCGCTGGCTGCTCACCAACCGCCCCCAGCCGCTGGCGGTCGGCTCCACGATCAGCCGCTTCGCCCCGGTGGTCGGCTCCTTGGCCCCGCGCGCCATCGACCTGCTCCAAGGTCACGAGAAGGAATCCGTGATCGAGCACGTCGAACGCCTGGTCGGCCAGGGCGTGCCGGTCGGGCTGGCCCGTCGGGTCGCCGGACTGCTGTTCACCTACGGGCTGCTGGACGTCACCGAGGTCGCCGAACTCGCCGAGCGCGAGGAGGGCGAGGGCGCGACCGGCCAGGAGCGCACGCACCAGGAGACGGCCGAGGTCTACTTCGCGCTGTCGGACCACCTGGACGTCGACCGGATGCTCAGCTCGGTGTCGAACCTGGAACGCCTCAACCGCTGGCACTCGCTGGCACGCCTGGCGTTGCGCGACGACTTCTACTCGTCGCTGCGCGCGATCACGATCGACGTGCTGCGCTCGGCCGATCCGGGCGACACCCCGGAGGAGAAGATCGCGACCTGGGAACAGGCCAACTCCTCCCGCCTGAGCCGCGCCCGCGCCGCCCTCGCCGAGATCAACCGGGTCAGCAAGCTCGACCTGGCGACCCTCTCGGTGGCGGCCCGCCAGGTCCGCAGCATGATCCGCTGACGTGCCGCCGGTCGGGCGCCCCCAAAGGCGCCC
>NZ_JBEOVG010000122.1:0-23976 GCF_040295345.1 Actinosynnema sp. NPDC002837 | reverse complement strand
TCTTCTCGGGTTCCCACCCCGGCCCCCACCCCCCCCCCCGCCCCGCCCCCCCCCGGGCCGCCCGGGCCCGCGCCGCCCGGCCGGGCCCCCCCGGAAGTGGGGGCTCAGGTGATCAGCGGGAGGCCGTGCCCGGTTCGGCGACGGGCTGCCACGCGCCGTGCAGGCCGTCGAGCATGTCCGCGACGGTGTGGGCCTGCACGGCGGTGGGCGGGTCGGTGGTGAACCGGCTCACGACGGCGCGCACGTGACCCTGGGCGGGGCCCGCGAGGCCGTCGTAGACGGCGGTGAACAGGTTGCGGGCGGGTTCGCGCAGCCAGCCCGGCGGCAGCAGCTCCAGCGGCAGGCGCGGGTCGAGGATGGGCAGGCGGCGGTAGGTGTCCATGACCTCGGTGCGGGCGCGGACCGCTTCGATCCCGGTGATCCGGGAGGCGCGGATGTCGGGCAGCAGCGGCCGCCAGCGCCGGATGAACGCGTCGTAGTGGCGGGCGATGGCGGTGGTGTCCCAGGCGTCGAGGGGGTTGCGGCCGGTCCGCTCACCGAGGTCGACGTGGCGGGCGCGGAAGACGGTCATGGTGCCGGCGGCGAGCTCGGCCAGCTGCGCCCTGGCCTTGTCGGTGAGGTCGTGCGGCGAGATCCAGAGGCCGTCGTAGAGGGGCGCGCAGCCGAACCAGCGCAGCCGGCTGCGGACCTCCCGCCGCCGCGCGACCTCGTCCTGCGGCAGCGAGAAGGCGATCAACGTCCACCGGTGGTCCCAC
The DNA here is from genome assembly GCF_040295345.1 of Actinosynnema sp. NPDC002837. Taxonomy (NCBI): domain Bacteria; kingdom Bacillati; phylum Actinomycetota; class Actinomycetes; order Pseudonocardiales; family Pseudonocardiaceae; genus Actinosynnema; species Actinosynnema sp. NPDC002837. The sequence continues at coordinate 23,221 of NZ_JBEOVG010000122.1, read as the reverse complement.
GGCTCGGCGGCGGCCGCCGCGGCGACGATGGACCGACCTCCGGCGGCGAGGTCGAGGGCGGCGGCCGAGGTGAGCCGGTAGGAGCTGTTGCGGCCCTGCTTGCTGCCTTCGAGGACACCGCGACGGGCGAGCCTGCTGATGGTGGTGCGCGCCCCGGCGTGGCTGACACCCGCCTCGGCGAGCAGCGCCACGATCGCGGCCGACGGCAGCCAGGCGCCGGTCCGCAGCGTGTAGTCGGCGAGCAGGGTCACGGTCAGGCCCTGCGGTGAGTTGCCGGACTGCCGCCGGGGAAGCCGGACCGCGTCGTCCGGGAAGATCTCCTCGATGTCGTACGGGCTGGTCACGGCGGCTCCGGCGGTGGCTCGGACAGGTCGTCACCACCGACCCTAATCGGGCGCGATCCCGTCGCACGGCCACACCGACCGGGCGAGACGGTCGATTGACAGTTTCTCGACCGGGCGGCACTCTAAGTGTCACACGATGGACGGCGTCCGATCAGCCGAGTCCGTGCGCTCGATCGCATCGGCTGGTCACCCGCCGGACACGTCCACGCGTGGCTCTCCCTCCGCCGCACCGCGGGTCGCACCCGGCCCGCTGCCAGCACCCTGTCCGGCCGTGCGCGACACAAAGGAGTCAAGCGCATGAAGGTCAAACCGAGCCTGCTACTCGCCGCCGCGACGTCACTCGTCGTGGCCGGCCTCGTCTCCGTCGCCTCAACGCCCGCGTCCGCGGCGTCGTTGACGGAGGTCACCAACTTCGGCTCCAACCCCGGTGGGATGCGGATGCACGTCTACGTGCCCGATTCCCGCCCGGCCAACCCCGGGATCGTCGTGGCCATGCACGGCTGCGGCGGCTCGGGCCCCGGCTTCTACTCCGGCAGCGAGTTCGCCTCGCTGGCCGACCGGCACGGTTTCGTCGTCATCTACCCCAGCGCCGAGCAGCAGGCCGGGTTCGGCAAGTGCTTCGACACGTGGTCCGACGCGGCCAAGCGCCGCGGCGGCGGCAGCGACCCCGTGTCGATCGTGTCGATGGTCAACTACGTCCAGCAGCGCTACGGAGGCGACCCCAACCGGGTCTACGCCACGGGATCGTCGTCCGGCGGCATGATGACCCAGCACATGCTCGCCCTGTACCCGGACGTGTTCAAGGCGGGTGCGTCGTTCATGGGCGTGCCCTTCAACTGCTTCGCCAACGCCGCCGACTTCCCGCCCGGCAGCAGCAAGTGCACGGGTAACGGGGGAGCGAACCGCACCCCGCAGCAGTGGGGCGACGCGGTGCGCCAGGCCTACCCCGGCTACACCGGCGTGCGGCCGCGCGTCCAGCTCTGGCACGGCACCAACGACACCCTCGTGCCGTACGCGCTGCTCCAGGAGAGCATCGAGCAGTGGACCAACGTGTTCGGCCTGAGCCAGACGCCGTCGTCCACCGACACCCCGCAGACCAACTGGAACCGGCGCCGCTACAACGACACCTCCGGCACCACCCAGGTCGAGGCCTACAGCATCCAGGGCGCCGGGCACAGCCTGCCCGCCGGCGGCATGGCAGCCCAGGCCATCGCGTTCTTCGGCCTGGACCGGCCCGGTGGCCCGACCAGCACGACCACGACGACGACCACCACGAGCACGACGACGTCCACCACGACGTCCACCACGACGACGACCACCACGCCGGGCGGCTCGGAGTCGTGCCGCGTCACAGGCACGGTCAACGCCTGGAACACCGGCCTCACCGAGAACCTCACCATCACCAACACCGGCTCCACGGCGATCAACGGCTGGTCGCTGGTCTTCACGTTGCCGAGCGGGCAGACGATCACCTCCGGCTGGAGCGCCACCTACTCGCCCACGTCCGGGCAGGTGACCGCGCGCAACGTGGCCTACAACCCCGTGATCGCGCCCAACGCCTCGATCGGCATCGGCTTCCAGGCGACCCACAACGGCAACACCGCCAAACCGGCCTCCTTCACCCTCAACGGTGCGCCGTGTTCCACCTCCTGAGCGACCGCGAACCCCGACCCGACAACGGGAGGAGCAGTGCGATGACAAGGCGAAGGTCGATCCTGGGCTCGGTCGCGGCGGCGGCGCTGCTCGTCGTGGCCTCCATCGGCACGGTGTTGAGCGGCGACCTCGGCGAGCGCACCTCGGCCGCGGCGGTCGGCGCCGCGGCGGCGACCGCGGGCTGCGGCAAGGCGCCGTCGCTGCGCAGCGGCACGATCACGATCCAGAGCAGCGGCAAGTCCCGCAGCTACATCCTGCGGGTCCCGGACAACTACGACGTGAACCGCCCCTACCGGGTGGTCTTCGGCTTCCACTGGCTGAACGGCTCGGCCACCGACGTCGCCACCGGCCGGACCGTGCAGACGGACGTCTGGGCCTACTACGGGCTCCAGCGCCTGGCCGACAACAGCACCATCTTCGTCGCGCCCCAGGGCCTGAACAGCGGTTGGGCCAACTCCGGCGGCGAGGACATCACGCTCGTCGACGACATCAACCGGCAACTCGACGCCGGCCTCTGCGTCGACACCACGCAGCGCTTCGCCGTCGGCTTCAGCTACGGCGCGGCCATGAGCTACGCCGTCGCCTGCGCCCGGCCGGACGTCTTCCGCGCGGTCGCGGTCTACGCCGTGGGCCAGCTCAGCGGGTGCAGTGGCGGCACCCAGCCCATCGCCTACTTCGCCGCGCACGGCCTGCGGGACAACGTCCTCGGCATCTCGGGCGGCCGGTCGATGCGCGACCGCTTCGTCCGCAACAACGGGTGCGCCGCCCAGAGCCCGCGTGAGCCGTCGCAGGGCAGCCTGACCCATGTGACCACGACCTACTCGGGGTGCCGCGAGGGCTACCCGGTGGTCTGGGCTGCGTTCGACGAGGGGCACATCGCCGCGCCGCAGGACGGCGCACCCGGCGACAGCGGCTCCCGGACCTGGTTGCCGGCCGAGACGTGGCGGTTCTTCACCCAGTTCCAGAGCGGTCCGACGACAACGACCACGACCACGACGACGAGCACCACGACCACTACGACGACAACCACGACCACGACGGGTCAGCCGGAACCCGGCACCTGTCGCGTCACCAACACCACCAACGCCTGGAACACCGGGCTGACCGCCGACATCACCATCACCAACACCGGGACCACCGCGGTCAACGGCTGGACCCTGACCTTCACCCTCCCACCGGGTCAGGCGATCACCTCCGGCTGGAACGCCACCTACTCGCCCACGTCCGGACAGGTGGCCGCGCGCAACGTCTCGTACAACGCGACCATCGCGCCCGGCGCGTCGGTGGGCATCGGCTTCCAGGCCACCCACACCGGCAACACCGGCAAACCCACCGCCTACACCCTCGGCAACGCCACCTGCACGATCGCCTGACCACGGCCGTCGAGGCACGACCCGCAGACGACGAGGCGGCCCGGGAACTTCCCGGGCCGCCTCGTTCATGCGGTCACGCCGTCAGCGACAGGAGTGCGCGTCGTACGGCGCGGTGAGCCCGAGCGACACCTCCTGCCCGTCCACGGTGGCGGTCGCCGTGACCGCCGCCGCCCCCGCGTCCACGGTCGACCGCCGGGAGTTGAACGGGTGGGACCGGCTCTTGCCCGGCTCGACGTCGTCGAACGACTTGGCGCCGAACGGCGTCTCGACCACGACGTCGACCGGCACGGACTCGTTGTTGGTCACGTGCACGGTGAGCTTGACGTGCGGGCCCGCGCACCGGGTGTCCGCACTGGTCGCGACCTTCAACGACGGCTTGGCGAACCGCCAGCTGTCGACCTCGACCAGGTCCTTGCCGTCGGGGCCGACGAACGTGAAGTACACGTCGTGCACGCCCGACACGCCGTCGAGCTCGGCGCCGACCTCGGCCCACTCGCCGACCGGCGCGTCGACCGGGATGGTGGCGACGACCGGCCCGGCGCGGTCGTCCAGGCGGACCTGGATGCTCGTGCCCGCCGTGAGCGGCTTGACGCGCGCCGACACCCCGGTGGCCCCGGACCCGAAGTCCGCCGAGGCCAGCGACGTCCAGTCACCGTTGTCGACGTCGTGCAGGGCCAGGTTCGGCAGGTCGTTCGGCGCGGTGAGCCGCTTGGTGGCCAGCCCCTGCTGCCAGGCGATGGTCTCCGCCTCGACCACCCGGTAGGGGTCGAGGTGGCGGATCTGCTCGACGCCGTCGAAGGTGCCGAGGACCTCCTTCACGGTGCCGTCGGCGTTGAACTCCAGCTTCGCGATGTGCGGGCTGCGGAACCCCTGCGTCGCGCCGCCGGTGATGCGGCGGTTCAGCGTCTGGGCGTGGTAGGTGAAGTAGTGCTCGCCGTTCAGCTCGAAGACCGACTGGTGGTTGTTGCCGCCGGCGCCGAAGTAGACGCCGGGGTTCTTGAAGATGACGCCCGCGTACTTGTCGGGCGTCCACGGGCCCATCGGGCTGTCGGCCATGAGGTAGGCGATGGCGCCGGTCGGCGGGCCGTTCGGGTCGATCGGGCCGCCGAACCCGAAGTTCGACGAGTACGAGTAGTAGTACTTGCCCTCGCGCTTGAAGACGTGACCCGCCTCGAACATCAGCGGCGCGTCGATGGTCTCGGCCGACCCCACGGTGCTGATCATGTCGTCGCCGAGCTTGATCACGCGCGTGGACTTGGGGTGGTTGGTGTTCTCGGCGGAGTTGGAGCCGTCGTTGCCGCCGCCACCGAAGTAGAGGTAGGCCTGACCGTCGTCGTCGACGAACGCGCCCGGGTCGAACAGCCAGTTGCGGCCGTCCGAGGCGCCGGGGGTCTGGCTGGTGATGAGCAGGCTGCCGCGCTCGTCGCGCCAGGGGCCCAGCGGCGAGTCGCCGACCAGGACGCCGGTCGCGGCGCCGTTGTTGGCGAAGTACAGGAAGAACTGCTCCTTGCCGCCGACGACGCGGCTCTCGACCGCGGGCGCCCAGGACTGCGAGGCGTACTTGGCGAGGCCGTTCGGCCCGGCCACCGGGATCTCGCCGTGGTCGGTCCAGTTGACCAGGTCGTCGGAGGAGATGACGGTGATGGTGTTGATCCCGCCGTAGGTGTTGGTCGGCGAGGTCCCGTCGGGGCCCGGGTTGTACACCTGGGTGTCGTTGGTCATGTACACGTAGACCCGGCCGTCGTGCACGAACGCGTTGCCGTCCGCGCCGAACTTGTGGGAGATCAGCGGGTTGCCCTCGCCGGGGTTCTTGCCGAGGACCTCGATGGTGGTCGACGGGGTGAACTCGCGCAGGACGACGTCGTCCACCTTGAAGTCCATCAGGTGGGTGGCCGGCGCGGCACCCGGGTCGGCCGTCCACGGCGTCTCGACGAAGACGCGGGGCGTGGTGACGGACTGCCCCGCGGGGATCGTGAACGTGCTCTGGAGCAGGCCCCACTGCCCTCTCGGCACCGTGCCCGTGCCGAGGTTGGTGTAGGTCGAGCCGCCGTAGTGCATGGTCACGAAGAACTGCTTGGTCGCGGGGCTGGCCGCGTTCTCGTACTTCACCCACGCGGTGACCGTGTAGGTCTTGCCGGCCTGCACCTTGCCGGCCAGGTCCTGCGCCGGTCCCGAACCGGTCGTCTTCCGGTTGGTCACCTGCACGGCGCCCGAGCCCGAGTGGGCGTCGGCGGTCGTGGACAGCACGGCGCCGTCGGTGGCGTTGCCGCTGTTGACGGTCCAGCCGGTGAGGCCGTCCTCGAAGCCGGGGTTGGTGATGAGGTTCGGCTCGGCGGCGGTCGCCGCCGGGGTGGCCGCGAGACCGGCCGCGAACAGGGCGCCGACGGCGGCGAGGACGACTGCTCTTCGCCGTCCCGACCGCTGCGGACGTTGTCGATCCACGAGATTCTCCTTGTGCTGGGTACCGCGGGTTACTTGCAGGCGTGCGCGTCGTGCGGTGCTTCGAGCACGACCGAACGCGGCTTGCCGTCGACCGTCGCCGACGCGGTGACCGAGGCCGATCCCGCCGGCACGCTCGACTGCCGGGTCATGAACGGGTGCGAGCGGGTCTTGCCGGCCGGGACGTCGTCGAACGACTTCGTGCCGTACGGCGTCTCGACCGAGACGTCCACCGGGACCGCCTCGTGGTTGGTGAACTCGACGGTGAGCACGACCTTGGGCCCGGCGCACCGGGTGCGGGCGGACACCTCGACCGCCACCGGGAACCGCGCCACCCCGAGCCGGGCCAGCTCCAGGCTCAACGCCCGCTCGGGCGCGTCGACCTGGTTCTGCGTCCCGAAGGTGGACGCCCGCGCGGCTTGCGCCTTGCCCAGCGCGTCGCGCATGGCGGACCACGCCGCCGCGGGGTAGTGGTGCTCGTCCAAGGTGGACGCGTGGGCGATCGCCGCGTCCAGGTCGCCGGTGTCGAGCGGCTCGCCCGCCGCGGTCAGGGTGTCGCTGAGCAGGAAGTGGTCGAAGTCCACGCTCCCGCCCGCCCGCTTGGTCGCGTAGTCGAACAGGCCCCACCGGTGGCCCATGAAGTGGGCCAGGCTGCCGTCCAGCGTCTGAGGCCCGACGCGGTTGCCCAGCTTGTGCCAGGCGCGGCCGTCCAGGCTGTAGTAGAACGTGGTCCAGCCCTGACCGGTCGGCGCGTCGAACTCCACGTCGCCCTTGAGGTGGACCACCGTGGCGTCGTCGAGCGGCACCTCGGTCCCGGGCACGAAGCTCTCCGCCGTCGACTGGTCGAACGTGACCGGGAAGGGCTGGACCCGGTTGACCACCCCGAGGGTGTTGCGGCCGTCGACGCGCTTCACCGCGACGTAGGAGAAGCCGCGGTTGTACATCGCCAGGCCCGCGACGTCGCCGTCCCGCATCCCGGAGAAGTCGAGCTTGGTCTCCGCCGAGCCCTTCGGGCCGAACGTCCGCTGCGAGAGCGTGTTGCGCGCCTCCTCGAACCACGTCAGCTCGGCCCGGTTCGACAGCTTGGTGTAGAGGTAGTCGCCGGTGACGACCTTGCCGGTGGTGAGCCGCAACCAGCCCTCGCGGTCGGTGAGGGACCAGTGCCGGTTGTCCGGGGCGTGGTTCCACTCCCAGTGCAGGCCGAGCCGCGAGCCGTTGGGCCTGATCTCGTCCTCGGACGGGTGCTCGGTGGTCACCGGCTGACCCACGACCGAGACGTCGTCGAGCAGGTACTCGACGCTGGACGAGGGCGGCTGCGGGTTGGCCCACGGCGTCTCGACCGCGAACTTCACCTTGCCGGTCGCGGCCGTGCCCGGCACGGTGAACCGGCCCGAGACCGTCGTCCACCGACCGGCCGGGACGTCCCCGGACGCCATCACCTGGACACCGGCGCCCCAGTCGGCGACGAGGTTGAACCGCACGGTCGCCGGGCCGGCGGCGTACTTGACCCTCGCCGACACCGCGTACGTCACGCCGCGCTGCAACACGCCGTCCAGGGACTGGTTCGGCCCCGAGCCGTTGACGGTCCGGTCGGCCACCCGCAACGCCGTGGAGCCGTCGGCCGGCTCCAGGCTGAGCCGCGCGCCGAACTGGGCCGCCCACGGCGACACGGCGCCGGACTCGAAGCCGGGGTTGCGCACCAGTTCCACGCCGATGAGCGACTCGTCGACGACGGGCGGGGTCGGGATGGTCCACCGCTCGTCCATGTACGCCTTGTGCGGCGCGTCGTTGGCGAAGTCGTCCGAGGCGACGAGGCTCTTCTGCCGCTCCAAGGCCTCCTGCGCCGGGCTCAGCCGGATCGGCTTGTCGAACACCCCGTTCACCGGCACCACGCCGGCGTCACCGAAGGTGGGCCAACCGTCCTGCCACGTGGCCGGGATCAGCGCCGGGATGCGGCCGACCGGGAACGAGTCGCGGAAGAACATGCCGTACCAGTCGGTCCGGCCGCCGTCACGCGCGATCGGCACGAGGCTGCCCTGCGCGAAGCCGTTCGAGTTCAACGCGCCGCGCGCCTGGTACGGGTTGCTGCCGTCGGCCGTCGCGTAACGCCCGAGCAGCTCCGGCGAGCGGAAGAGCGCCACCTGGCGGCCCTGCCCCGCCGGCCAGGTGATGATCACGATGTAGTAGTTCCCGTCGATGTACTGCACCTGGGCGCCCTCGAACAGCCCGCCGAGGAACGGTGATCCCGGGTAGTCCGACGGCCGCAGGATGTTCGGGTACTCCGCCACCACCCGGGTCAGGGTGCTGTCCAGCTTGACCGCGCTGGTCGAACCCGACCCGTAGAAGATGTACGGCGTGCCGCCGTCGCGCTCGTCGAAGTACAGCGACGGGTCGTGGAACGCGCGCCCCAGCGGCATCCGCGTCCACGCCCCGTCCTCGATGTCGTCGGTGCGGTAGAGGTAGGAGCCGCCGAGGTTGTTGGTGTTGAAGGCGACGTAGAACTGCCCGCGGTGGTAGCGCAGCGACGACGCCCACTGGCCCTGGCCGTAGGAGTTCTGGCCGTTGCGCAGCGAGAACGAGTCGCCGATGTCCGCCCGGTCGAAGACGTAGTTGACGATCTCCCAGTTCACGAGGTCGTAGGACTTCATGATCGGCGCGCCCGGGCTCAGGTGCATCGTCGTGCTGATCATGTAGTAGAGGTCGCGGCCCTCGTCGTTCTCCGCCGCCGGGACGCGCTCCACGCTCACGTCCGGCACGTCGGAGTTGACCAGGGGGACGGAGTAGGTGCCGTCGCCCTTGTCGGTCGACGTGTACGACGGCTCGGGCGTCCACTCGTCCGCCGCTTGGGCCGGTGGGCCGACCGAGGCGAGGGCCGCGCCGATCAAAGCGGCCACCGCGACCGCCGTGGCGACGAGCCGCAGTGCGCGGTTCGGGCGCCGGGTGCGCGGGCGAGCGTGGGCGGTCACGGGCATGGACGACTCCAGACGCGGTTGTGGCGGAAGGCGTGGGGCGAAGCCCGGGGCGTGGCGACAACGCGGCCCAGCCCGTGGGGTCTATTACCGCGAACGTCAATCGGAAAGTGGCATGACGTTCCTTCACGAGGGCGTGAGGGGGTGGATGTGATCGCTAACATCGCCGCCCGAGACGGCCTGGTTCCGGTGAGCTGGCAGCGGCAACATCGTGCTGCGGGACAGTGTTAGCGATAACACAAATGGGTGTCAAGACTGTTCCCGCTCGAGGACGCGCACGAAACACTTGCGGAAGGGTCGGTCACTGCTCTGCGTTGCCGTGGCCGGTGGGAGCTAAAAATCGGACTCGAATATTTAGCATTCACGCGCGTTGACCGGCGGGTGGAAATATGGCTACATTGACTTGCTGATCATCGTCGATCGGCCGCGATGTCGACTGCCCGGCGCCAATCCCGATGTGCGTGGTCGTTTCGGCGTGCCGTCCCGACCACCGACCGTGCCCGGCGTGCCGCGGCGGTCAGCGGCCGTCCGCGGTCGGTCTACCTCGCGGCCGGTTCCGCGCAGATGGGACCATTAGTGGGGAACAGGACTTCCAGTGCGCCCGCGATGGCCGACGTCGCCCGGCTCGCCGGGGTTTCGCACCAGACGGTGTCGCGCGTGCTCAACGGGCACCCGTACGTCCAGGAGCAGACGCGCTTGCGGGTCCAGGCGGCGATCGAGGAGTTGGGCTACCGCCCCAACCGCGCCGCCCGCGCACTGGTGACGGGCCGCTCGCAGCTGATCGGGGTGGTGGCCCAGAACACGACCCTGTGCGGGCCGATCTCGCTGCTGGCGGCGTTCGAGCAGGTGGCGGTGGAGGCCGGGTTCGTGGTGACCGCGCACCGGGTGAACGTGCTGGACCGCGAGTCGATCACCACGGCCCTGGAGCGGCACCGCGACCAGCGGGTGGCGGGGATCGTCGTCATCGCACCGACCGCGTCGGCCCACGACGCGGTGGACACGGTGTCCGCCGGCGTGCCGCTGGTGATGGTCGACGGCGACGCCGAGCGCTCGACCCCGCTGGTGACCGTCGACCAGGCGGCGGGCGCGTTCGCCGCCACGTCCCACCTGTTGCGGGCGGGTCACCGCACGGTGTGGCACGTCTCGGGCCCGCCCGACTGGTTCGACAGCGCCGGCCGGATCGAGGGCTGGCGGTCGGCGCTGGAGGCCGTGTCGGCGGAGGTGCCGCCGATCATGTCCGCGGACTGGAGCGCCGCGTCCGGGTACCGGGCGGGTCAGGTATTGGCGCGGATGCCCGAGGTCACGGCGATCTTCGCGGCGAACGACCACCTGGCGCTCGGCATCCTCCGGGCGATGAGCGAGCGCGGCAGGCGGGTTCCCCACGACGTGAGCCTGGTCGGCTTCGACGACGTGCCCGAGGCCGCGTACTTCATCCCACCGCTGACCACGATCCGGCCGGACTTCGCCGCGGTCGCCCGTGACGCCCTGGACCTGCTGATCACCCAGATCGAGGGCAGGGCGGTCGACGAGCCCCGCCGCACGTCCAGCCCGACGCTCGTGTCGCGGGACAGCGTCCGACCGCCGTCGGCCTGACACCGGGTTGGGCGGCACCTCGCCCGACCGCCGCTGATCCGCACCGCGACCTCCTCGGGCCGCGATCGGTCGTGGTGCACGGCGCTCGAACAGGTGCTTCACCGCGCCACGCTGCCAGCCGGGCCGTTCGCCCCTCGTGCGGTCGCGCCCTACCGCCGACGAAGCACGCCGAGCGCGGACGGGTGGTCCTCCGCGAACGAGGCGTGCGACGACCCCGGAAAACCCGCCGATCACGTGTCGGTTCCGACTCCTCGGATACCCCGGTGGCACGGGAGTGCGCGGAGAGCGGAGGTGGGCGATGACCAGCCCGGACGTCCTGAAGAGCCCGGAGAGCGCGATCGGCCGCGGTGCGGTGGTCGTCGGGTTCGACGGCTCGGAGCGGTCGCGGCGGGCCGCGTACTGGGCGGCGCGCGACGCGGCGAGCCGGGGGGCGCGCCTGGTCGTCGTGAACGTCATCCGCGGGCCGTTCCCCGAGGTGGTGGTCACGCCCGTGTCCATGCCGATGCCGCAGCTCGTCGGCGAGAAGGCGGTCCGCGCGTACACCAGGGACCACCTCGCCGAGCTCGCCGCGCAGTGCCGGAGCGTCGCGCCCGGGCTGGACGTGGACACCCGCGCGTTCGACGGGCACCCGGCCGCCGTGCTGGCCGAGGCCGGCCGGGAGGCGGCGCTGCTCGTCGTCGGCTCCTCCGGCGCGACCGGGTTGGCCAGGGTGTTCGCGGGTTCGGTCACGGCGGACCTGGCGCACCACTTCGCCGGACCGCTCGTGGTGGTCCGCGACGGCGGCGACGGGACCGACGACGGGCGGGTGGTGGTCGGCGTCGACGGCTCGGAGCCGAGCGACCGCGCGATCGACTTCGCGGTGGACCACGTGTCGCGGCACGGGGGGACCCTGGTCGGCGTGCACGCCACCACCGGGCTGCCGGTGGACGCGATGACGCCGGGCGGCGCCTGGGGCCAGGGCCTCGGGCTCGGGCTGGACGTCGAGCAGCTCAGGGCGTCCGCGGACACCCTGATCGCGAGGTCGTTCGAGGCACCGCTCGCCCGCCACCCCGAGGTGCGGGCGGAGCGGGTGGTGTCGCTGGCCCGGCCCGCCCAGGTCCTGGCCCAGGAGGCGGAGGGCGCGGCGCTGCTGGTCGTGGGCAGCCACGGGCACGGCGCGGTGCGGCGCGCGCTGCTCGGCTCGGTCAGCCACGCGATGCTCCACCACGCGCCCTGCCCGCTGGCCGTCGTCCGAGGCGCCGGGCCCGAGCACTGACGAACCGCGGGACGTCGCGGATGGTAGGAAGACCTGGTGAGCAACTGGGATGACGGTGCCGGGCTGCGGCTCGCGCAGGACGAGGTCGTGTCGCTGACCAGCGAGCTGATCAGGATCGACACGACCAACACGGGGGATCCGGACACGGTCGTCGGGGAGCGCGCGGCCGCCGAGTGGGTCGCGGAGAAGCTGGCCGAGGTCGGCTACGAGACCACCTACGTCGAATCGGGGGCCAAGGGCCGCGGCAACGTGATCGCCCGCTTGGCCGGCGCCGACCCGTCCCGGGGCGCGCTGCTGGTGCACGGCCACCTGGACGTGGTGCCCGCCGACGCCTCCGAGTGGTCCGTGCACCCGTTCTCCGGCGCGGTCCAGGACGGGTACGTGTGGGGCCGCGGCGCGGTCGACATGAAGGACATGGTCGCGATGACGCTCGCCGTCGCGCGGCGGTTCAAGCGGGACGGCGTGGTGCCGCCGCGCGACCTCGTGTTCGCGTTCGTGGCCGACGAGGAAGCCGGTGGCCTGTTCGGCGCGAAGTGGCTGGTGGACAACCGGCCGGAGCTGTTCGAGGGCGTCACCGAGGCGATCAGCGAGGTCGGCGGGTTCTCCATCACGCTCAAGGACGACGTCCGGGCCTACCTGGTGGAGACCGCCGAGAAGGGCATCCGCTGGCTCAAGCTGCGCGTGCGCGGCACCGCCGGGCACGGCTCGATGATCCACAACGACAACGCGGTGGCCAAGCTGGCGGCGGCGGTCACGAAGCTGGGCAACCACCGGTTCCCGATCATCCTCACGCCGTCCGTGCGCGAGTTCCTGGCCGGCGTCTCGGAGATCACCGGGCTGGAGTTCCCCGAGGACGACATCGAGGGCTCGGTCGGCAAGCTCGGCGCGTTGTCGCGGATGATCGGGGCGACGCTGCGCGACACGGCCAACCCGACCATGCTGTCCGCCGGGTACAAGGCGAACGTGATCCCGTCGTTCGCCGAGGCCACCGTGGACTGCCGCATCCTGCCGGGCCGCGAGGAGGCGTTCGACCGCGAGCTGGCCGAGCTGCTCGGCCCGGACGTGGAGCGCGAGTGGCTCGGGCTGCCGCCGGTGGAGACGACGTTCGACGGCGCGCTGGTCGACGCGATGACGGCGTCGATCACCGCCGAGGACCCCGGTGCGCGGGTGCTGCCCTACATGCTCTCGGGCGGCACGGACGCCAAGTCCTTCCAGGAGCTGGGCATCCGCAACTTCGGCTTCGCCCCGCTGAAGCTGCCCGCCGACCTGGACTTCTCCGGCCTGTTCCACGGCGTCGACGAGCGCGTGCCGGTCGACGCCCTGCGGTTCGGCGTCCGCGTCCTGGACCGCTTCCTGCGCAACTCGTGAGCCGACGGGCGCCGTCCGCCCGGACGTGACGGCGCCCGTCGACCGCGTGGTCCGCGGCGGTGCCGCCGCGCGATCGCACGCGGCTCGCGGCCGTTCGGGAGTCGTCCCTGACCGCCGCGGTCCGGCGCGCCACGCGCCCGCCGCGGTGCGAGGCCGGTCCGCCGCAGGGGATTGACGGCGGGCAGCGGGTGTTGCATGGTCTGAACCAGCAGGCCGTGAGAGCGCTCTCTCGCCGACTTGCCTCGGGTGCTCGGCCGACCTGCATCGGCCGGTGCGCCTCCCTGCGGACAAGGAGGACCGCGTGCGAATGACAACGTTGACGAAGATCGGTGTGGCCGCCGCGCTGGTGGTGAGCGGGCTGGTGGTCGCGCCGACCGCCCAGGCCGCGCCCGCGCCGGAACCGCTGTCGCCGGGACTGGTGTCCGCGATGCGGACTGCCTTCGGGCTGACCGAGCAGCAGGCCCAAACCAGGCTCGACCTGGAGGCGAAGGCCACCCGGCGGGCGCCCTCGGCGCGCACCGCGGCCGGGTCGTCCTTCGGCGGCAGCTGGTTCGACCAGGACAAGGGCGTGCTCGTGGTCGGCGTGACCGACCCGGCGGCGGCCGACCGGGTCCGGGCGACCGGCGCCGAGGCGCGGCTGGTCGGCCGGACCGCGGCCGAGCTGGACCGGGTCAAGGACGGCGTGGACGCGCTGTCGGCGTCCGGCGCGGTGCCGGCGGCCGTGACCAGCTGGCACCCGGACCCGCGCAGCGGCGCGGTGGTGGTCGACGTCCAACCCGGCGTGCAGACCGCGGAGGTCGAGCGGTTCCTGGCCGAGGCGCGCGAGCTCGGCCCCATCCAGGTGAACACCGAGGGCGTCACCGCGCCCGTGCCGTTCGCGGCCGGGACCGTCGGCGGCGACCCGTACTACACCGGCAACGTCCGCTGCTCCATCGGCTTCTCGGTGCACGGCGGCTACGTCACGGCCGGCCACTGCGGCGGCACGGGCGCGCAGGTGTACGGCTGGGACCGGTCCTGGCAGGGCCAGTTCGCCGGCTCCTCGTTCCCCGGCAACGACTACGCGTGGGTCCGCACCGGCGGCGGCTGGTGGAACGTGCCCGTCGTGCTCGGCTGGGGCACGGTGCCCGACGCCTTGGTGCGCGGCTCGTGGGAGGCGCCGGTCGGCACGTCGGTCTGCCGTTCGGGCTCCACGACCCGCTGGCACTGCGGCGTGATCCAGTCCCGCAACGAGACCATCCACTACGCGCAGGGCGACGTGCACCAGATGGCGGGCACCAGCGTGTGCGCCGAGGGCGGCGACTCCGGCGGCTCGTTCATCACCGGCGACCAGGCGCAGGGCGTCACGTCCGGCGGCTACGGCAACTGCTCGTCCGGTGGCCGTACCTGGTTCCAGCCGATCAACGAGATCCTGTCCGTCTACGGCTTGCGGTTGCTCACCGCGTGATTCGCTGACCGACCGCGGACCCGTCCCTCCGGGGGCGGGTCCGCTGCCGTTCAACCCCGAACGGCGCGGTCACGCCGGCGAGAAGGGTTCCGGTGCGCGCGACTTCAGGCCTGCCCAGTCTTGTTAACGCTAACATTCGTAGACCCGCGAAATACCTTGGGAACGCGGCGGCGTCACAGTCCTAACCCGGATGACGTGTGCGTGTCAAGGCGCCCTTGTCAAGTGAATTAGCGTTAACAACGTTCACTCGCGCAGTCTGTTGCGTCCGTCACGGCCGGCCCTCTAGGGTCCCTGTCGAAGCGCTTCGATGGCGGGGAGCTCCGCGCTCCCCGAAGACGAAGGGGGACGACCGGTGTCGAGGGTCCGCCGCACGCTGTTGTTGCCGCTGGTCGCGTTGCTGCTCGCGGCGCCGCTGCCGGCGCACGCCCGGGAACTCCCGTTCCGGGACCCCGACCTGCCGCGCGCCGCCCGGATCGACGACCTGCTCGGCCGGTTGACGGTCGACGAGAAGGTCTCGCTGCTGCACCAGTACCAACCACCGATCCCCAGGCTCGGGATCGGCGCGTTCAAGACCGGCACGGAAGCGCTGCACGGCGTGGCGTGGCTCGGCGAGTCGACGGTGTTCCCGCAGGCCCTCGGCCTGGCGAACACCTGGAACCCCGAGCTGGTCGAGGAGGTCGGCGCGGTCACCGGGCGCGAGGCGCGCGGGTTCCACGCGATGAACCCCGCGTCGAACGGCCTCAACCTGTGGGCGCCGGTGGTGAACCTGTTGCGCGACCCGAGGTGGGGCCGCAACGAGGAGGGCTACTCGGAGGACCCGTACCTGACCGGCCGGATCTCCACCGCGTTCGGCCGGGGCGTCCAGGGCGACCACCCGGACTACCTGCAGGCCGCGCCCACCCTGAAGCACTACGTCGCCTACAACGTCGAGGACGACCGCATCGACGTCGACTCGATCGTCCCGCCGCGGATCCTGAAGGACTACGACGAGGCCGCGTTCAAGCCGGCGATCTCGGCCGACGCCGCCACCGGCGTGATGGCGTCGTACAACCTGGTCAACGGCCGCCCGACGCACGTCGGCCCGGAGCTGGACGAGACCGTGCGCTCCTGGACCGACGAGGACCTGATGATCGTCGGCGACGCGGGCGGCGCGTCGAACGTCGCCGGCTCGCAGCGGTACTACCCGAACGAGGTCGAGGGCAACGCGGCGGCCATCCGGGCGGGCCTGGACAACTTCACCGAGGACAACCAGAACTCCGCGCCGACCACGACGTCGATCAAGACCGCGATCGACCGGGGCCTGATCACGGTGGCCGACGTCGAGGACGCCGCCCGGCACGTGCTGTCGATCCGGTTCCGGCTCGGCGAGTTCGACCCGGCCAGGCGCAACCCGTACGCGAGCATCACGCCGGACGTCATCGACGCGCCCGAGCACCGCGAGCTCGCCCGCGAGGTGGCCGCCGAGCAGGTCGTGCTGCTGCGCAACGACAAGAACACCCTGCCGCTGTCCACTGCGGACACGAAGAAGGTCGCGGTCGTCGGTCAGCTCGCGGACACGCTGTACGAGGACTGGTACTCGGGCACGATGCCCTACCGGATCACGCCGGTGCAGGGCCTCTCCGAACGGGCCGACGTCACGTCGAGCGAAGGCGTCGACCGCATCCGGTTGAAGGACCTGGCGACCGGCAAGTACGTCACGGCGTCCACTGCGGACTCCGGCGCCGTGCTCACCGCCACCGAGGCGACGCCGACCGACGCGAGCGGCCTCGACGTGTTCGACTGGGGCGAGGGCACGGTCACGCTGCGGACCGCGGCGAACGGCAAGACGGTGTCGTTGGGTGATGGGCGCGGCCTGGTCAACAACGCGGCCCAGCCCCACGGCTGGTTCGTCCAGCAGCAGTTCCGGTTCGTGGCCCGGCCCGACGGTTCCTTCGTGCTGGAGTACACCGGCAACGACGTCACGCAGTCCTGGTTCGGGCGGAACAAGTACGTCCTCGTCGGCGCGGACGGCAGGCTGACCGTGGCCGCCGAGACGCCGGAGGCGGCGACGAAGTTCGGCCGCGAGGTGGTGCGCAGCGGCGTGGACAGCGCGGTGGCGGCGGCGAAGGGCGCCGACGCGGCCGTCGTCGTGGTCGGCAGCATGCCGTTCATCAACGGCCGTGAGGACGACGACCGCCAGACCACCGTGCTGCCGGCCGGCCAGCGCGCGGTGATCGACGCGGTGCGCCGGGCGAACCCGCGCACGATCGTCGTGCTGGAGAGCAGCTACCCGTACGCGGGCGACTGGGACACCGCCGACCTGCCCGCGGTCCTGTGGACCACGCACGCGGGCCAGGAGACCGGGCACGCGATCGCCGACGTCCTGTTCGGCGACCACAACCCCGGCGCCAGGCTGACCCAGACGTGGTACCGCTCGGACGCGGACCTGCCGGACAAGCTCCGGTACGACATCTCGAAGTCCGGGCACACCTACCAGTACTTCAAGGGCAAGCCGCTCTACCCCTTCGGGTACGGGCTGAGCTACACGTCGTTCCGGTACTCCCGGCTCGAGCTGGACCGGACCGTGGTGGACGCCTCGGGCGAGGTGAAGGTCCGCGCGGACGTCACGAACACGGGCCGCCGGGCCGGCGCCGAGGTGGTGCAGCTGTACTCCCACCAGAAGAAGTCGCGGGTCCAGCAGCCGATCAAGCAGTTGCGCGCGTTCGAGCGGGTGGAGCTGCGGCCCGGCGAGACGAAGACGGTCGAGCTGACCGTGCGCGCGGCGGACCTGGCGTTCTGGGACGTGACGCGGGAGAAGCCGGTGGTCGAGAGCGCGCCGCACGAGCTGGCGGTCGGTCCGCTGACCCGCACGATCAGCGTGCGCGGCGAGACGATCCCGCCTCGCGACCTGCGCAAGACCACGCGGGCGCAGAACTTCGACGACTACTCGGGCGTGACCCTGGTGGACACCACCAAGGACCGCGGTACCGCCGTCGCCTCGACCGCGCCCGGCCAGTGGATCTCGTTCGAGGACGTCGACCTCGGCCGGTCGTCGCGGACGCTGACGGCCCGGGTGGCGAACCCGGACGCGCCGACGACGGTCGAGGTGCGCCTCGGCGGTCCCACCGGCAGGCTGGTGGGCACGCTCACCGTGCCGACCACGGCCGACAAGTACTCCTGGACCACGGTCTCGTCGCCGTTGCGCGGCGCGACGGGTCGGCAGGACGTGTGCCTGGTCTTCACGGGGAAGGCCCGGATCGACAACCTCACCGTGGAGGGATCATCCTGATGTCCAAGCGTCTTCTGGTGGCCGCGGTCGCGGCCGTGCTGGCCGTGGCCGGCTGCGGGGGTTCCGACGGGGCCTCCGACCCCAACACCCTCAAGCTGTGGCACTACGAGGGTCCGGACAGCGCCATGGGCGTGGCGTGGGCGGAGGCGATCAAGCAGTTCGAGGCCTCGCACCCGGGCGTGAAGGTGGAGTTCGAGGAGAAGGGCTTCGAGCAGATCCAGAAGACGGCCTCGATGGTGCTCAACTCCAAGGACGCGCCGGACATCCTGGAGTACAACAAGGGCAACGCGACCACCGGCCTGCTGTCCAAGCAGGGCCTGCTGACCGACCTGAGCGAAGAGGTCGCCAAGCGCGGGTGGGACAAGAAGCTCGGGCCCGGCATCGACACCACGGCGAAGTACGACGACCGCGGCGTGATGGGTTCCGGGAAGTGGTACGGCATCCCCAACTACGCCGAGTACGTGATGGTCTACTACAACAAGACCATGTTCGACCAGCAGGGGCTGGCCGCGCCGAAGACGCTGGACGAGCTGACCGCCGCGATGGCGAAGTTCGCCGCCGCCGGCGTCACGCCGCTCGCGCTCGGCGGCGCGGAGTACCCAGCGCACCAGGTGCTCTACCAGCTCGCGCTGACCAAGGCCGACCGCGAGTGGGTGGACCGGTTCCAGCGCTACACCGGTGACGTGAACTTCCACGACAACCCGTGGGTGTTCGGCGCGGAGACCTTCGCCAAGTGGCTGCGCGAGGGTTACATCTCCAAGGACTCCGCCGGCGTGAAGGCCGAGGACATGGGCCTGTCGTTCATGCAGGGCAAGCACCCGATCATGATCAGCGGCAGCTGGTGGTACGGCCGGGTGCAGGCGCAGGTCAAGGACTTCGAGTGGGCCTCGGTGCCGTGGCCGGGCATGACGGCCGGGTCGAGCGGCAACCTGTGGGTCGTGCCCCAGGGCTCGAAGAACAAGCAGCTCGCCTACGACTTCATCGAGATCACCATGTCGCCGGCGATCCAGGACAAGCTGCGTGACGCGGGCGGCATCGCGGTCGCGCCGAGCGGGACCCCCGCCACCGACCCGAAGACCCAGCGGCTCAACGAGGACTTCAAGGCGATCGCCGAGGACGACGGCCTCGCGTTCTACCCGGACTGGCCCGCGCCCGGCTTCTACGACGCCCAGGTGTCGTCGGTGCAGAAGCTCATCACCGGGGACCTCGGACCGCACGAGGTGCTGACCGAGATGGCGGACTACTACAAGGAGAACACGGCGAGCGTCGGCAAATGAGCCTGGTACCCACCTCGATCCGCGACCGCGGGTCGTACCTGCTCTTCCTCATCCCCGGTGGCCTGCTGCTGCTCGCGGTGATCCTGGTGCCGTTCGGGATGAACATCGGCATCAGCTTCACCGAGTGGTCCGGCGCGGGCACGCCCGAGTGGATCGGGCTGGACAACTACACCCGGCTGATGTCGGACGGCACGTTCTGGGCGTCGTTCCGGCACAACGTCGGCCTGGTGGTGGCGATGGCGATCCTGCCGACCCTGGCGGGACTCGTCATCGCCGCCGCCCTGTTCGACTTCATCGGCAAGCACTTCGGGTCCAAGCACGCGAGCATCCTGCGGGCGTGCGTCTACCTGCCGCAGGTGCTGCCGATCGCGGTGGCCGGGATCGTGTGGAGCTGGATCCTGGCGCCGCGGGACGGCGCGCTGAACGAGGTGCTGCGCGCCGTCGGGCTGGACTCGCTGGCGCAGAACTGGCTCGGCGACCCCGATCTCGCGCTGTGGTCGGTGATGGCCGTGATGCTGTGGATCCAGGTCGGCTACCCGGTGGTCATCTTCATGGCCGGGATGCAGCGGGTCGACCCGTCGCTGCACGAGGCCGCGGAGCTGGACGGCGCGTCGTGGTGGGGCCGGTTCTTCCACGTCACCGTGCCGCAGATCCGCCCCGAGATCTTCGTCGTGCTCCTGACCTGCACGATCGCCGCGCTCAAAGTGTTCGCGCCGATCTACGTGCTGACCAGGGGCGGGCCGGGCGGCTCGACCAACGTGCCGTCGTACTACTCGTTCCAGAACTTCTTCGAGAAGACCCAGGTCGGCTACGGCGCGGCCATCGCCACGGTGCTGACCGTGCTGATCCTGATCCTCACGACCGTGTTCCTGCGCGTGCAGAACCGGGGTGAGCGATGAGGCGGCACGCGGTGCTCTGGTCGTTGGTCCTGCTGGCCGCGGTGATGCTGGCGCCGTTCGTCCTCGTCGCGCTCAACGCGGTGAAGACGCCGGCCGAGTACTCCACCGGTGGTCCGCTCGACCTGCCCAGCGGGGTGTCGCTGGACGGCATCGTCGCCTTCTGGGAACGGGTCGACTTCGGCGAGAAGCTGCTCAACAGCGTGGTGATCAGCGGGTCGGTCGCCGTGCTCGCGGTCGTCGTGTCGGTGTTCAACGCCTACGCGCTGGGCATCGGCCGGGTGAAGGGCCGGTTGTGGATCCTGGTGGTGTTCCTCATCGCGAACACCCTCCCGCAGGAGGCGCTGGCCTACCCGCTGTACTTCCTGGCCAACGCGACCGGCCTGTACGACACCAAGCTCGCCGTGATCATCATCTTCACGGTGATCCAGGCCGCGTTCGGCACCTACCTGCTCACCTCCACGCTCGGCGGCTTCCCGCGCGAGCTGCTGGAGGCCGCCCGCATCGACGGCGCGAACAAGTGGCAGACGCTGGTGCGGATCGTGGTGCCGATCAGCCGACCCACGCTGGGCGTGCTGTTCGTGTTCTTCTTCATCTGGACCTGGAACGAGTTCTTCCTCCCGCTGGTGCTGCTGATCTCCAACGAGAACCAGACCGTGCCGGTCGCGCTGGGCGTGCTCCAGGGCCAGCGGATGATGGACGCCACCATGACCAGCGCGTCGGCGCTGCTCGGCGTCATCCCGGCCATCGTCTTCTTCCTGATCTTCCAACGCGCGTTGACCCGCGGCATCACGGCGGGAGCGGTCAAGTGAGGCGGTCGGCGTCGAACGGCCGCCGCGCCCCGGGACGGGCGCACCCGCCGTTACCCGTGGAGCCGGTTCTCGCGGTTCCACCGGCGCCCCGCCGGATCATGCGGCGGCGCACCCTCGTCGACCATCAGTTCATGGCCGCCCACGGCCAGGCTTTTCGCCGATTGGAGTTCGGGTGAAGTTCAGCGACGGGTACTGGCTGCTTCGGCCAGGGGTCGAGGCCGCCCATCCGGTGGAGATGCGCGACGTCGCCACGGGGAACGGAGAGGTCGTCGTGCACGCGACGACCCGCCCGATCCGGCACCGCGGCGACATGCTCAAGGGCCCCGTGGTCACGTTGGGGCTCACCTCGCCGATGGCCGACGTGATCGGCGTGCGGATCACGCACTTCTCGGGTGAGGAGCCCAAGGGCCCGGCGTTCTCGCCGGCGTCCGACGGCGCGCACGAGGCCAAGGTGGTGGAGGACGACGCCGGTGTGGTGATGACCGCCGGCGCGCTGTCGGTGCGGGTGCGCCGGGGCGAGGAGTGGCGGGTCGACTTCACCGCCGAAGGCCGTCCGCTGACCAGCAGCGGCGCCAAGGGCATCGGCTTCATGACGGTGGACGGCACGCACCACGTCCGCGAGCAGCTGGTCATGGGTGTCGGCGACACCGTCTACGGGCTGGGTGAGCGGTTCGGGCCGCTGGTCAAGAACGGCCAGACCGTCGACATCTGGAACGCCGACGGCGGCACGAGCAGCGAGCAGGCGTACAAGAACGTCCCGTTCTACCTCACGAACGCGGGCTACGGGATCTTCGTCAACCACCCCGGGCACGTGTCGTTCGAGGTCGGCTCGGAGGCGGTGTCGAAGGTCCAGTTCAGCGTCGAGGGCCAGTCGCTGGAGTACTTCCTGATCTACGGTCCGACGCCGCGCGAGATCCTGCGCAAGTACACCGCGCTCACCGGGCGGCCCGCGCTGCCGCCCGCGTGGTCGTTCGGCCTGTGGCTGTCCACGTCGTTCACCACGGACTACGACGAGGAGACGGTGTCGGGCTTCATCGACGGGATGCTGCAGCGCGACCTGCCGATGAGCGTGTTCCACTTCGACTGCTTCTGGATGCGCGAGTTCCACTGGTGCGACTTCGAGTGGGACCCGCGCACGTTCCCCGACCCGGTCGGCATGCTCGAACGCCTGCGCGCGAGGGGCCTGCGGATCTCGGTGTGGATCAACCCCTACATCGCGCAGCGGTCGCCGCTGTTCGCCGAGGGCAAGGCGAACGGCTACCTGCTGCGCAGGCCGAACGGCGACGTCTGGCAGTGGGACCTGTGGCAGCCGGGCATGGCGCTGGTCGACTTCACCAACCCGGCCGCCCGCGCCTGGTACTCGGCCAAGCTGGACGCCCTGCTGGCCCAGGGGGTCGACTGCTTCAAGACCGACTTCGGCGAGCGCGTGCCGACCGACGTCGTCTACCACGACGGCTCCGACCCGGAGCGGATGCACAACTACTACACCCACCTGTACAACCAGACGGTGTTCGACGTGCTGCGCAAGCGGCGCGGCGAGGGCGAGGCGGTGGTGTTCGCCCGGTCCGCCACGGCTGGCTCGCAGCAGTTCCCGGTGCACTGGGGCGGCGACTGCGAGGCCACGTACGAGTCGATGGCGGAGAGCCTGCGCGGCGGGCTGTCGCTCGGCCTGTCCGGTTTCGGCTACTGGAGCCACGACATCGGCGGGTTCGAGGGCACGCCGTCGGCGGCGTTGTTCAAGCGGTGGATCGCGTTCGGCCTGCTGTCCTCGCACAGCCGGTTGCACGGCAGCGCGTCCTACCGCGTGCCGTGGCTGTTCGACGAGGAGTCCGTGGACGTGCTGCGGCACTTCACGAAGCTGAAGCTGCGGCTGATGCCGTACCTGCACGGCGCGGCGCGGCAGGCCAGCGCCGAAGGCGTGCCGGTGATGCGGGCGATGGTGGTGGAGTTCCCGGACGACCCGGGCTGCACCCACCTCGAACGGCAGTACATGCTCGGCGACGACCTGCTGGTCGCGCCGGTGTTCTCGGACGAGGGCGACGTGTCGTACTACGTCCCCGAGGGCACCTGGACCCACCTGTCGACCGGTGAGACCGTGCAGGGCCCGCGCTGGGTGCGCGACCGCTGCGACTTCCTCACCGCGCCGGTGCTCGTGCGCCCGAACACGATCCTGCCGGTCGGCGCGGTCGACGACCGGCCGGACTACGACTACGCCGAGGGCGTCACGCTGCGGGTCTACCAGCTGTCCGACGGCGATCACGTGACCGCGGTCGGGGACACGACGTTCCGCACGCGCCGCCAGGGCGACGAGATCCGGGTCGAGGCCGAGGGCGCGCCGTCGAGCTGGCGGCTGCTGCTGGTCGGCGCCGACGGGGTCGACGCCGTCGACGGCGGTGCGGTCGGCTCGCACCCGGACGGGGTGCTCGTCGGCGCCGAGGGCGCCGTCCTGACCCTGCGGGGTATCCGATGAGGCTGTTAGCCGTGGCGCTGGTGTTATTGGGCTCGCTGGCCGCGACCACCCCGGTGGTCG